>JAZNNV010000162.1:0-3639 GCA_045580465.1 Faecousia sp. | reverse complement strand
ACGATCCGATTTGTACCTATGCTGTTAGCGCCCGATGGGCGGCGCTTGAGCAAGCGGGACAGGGATCTGGATCTGGGACAGCTGCGCAGCAAGCTCTCTCCGGAGCAGCTTATCGGCATCCTTGCCCATGCGGCAGGACTTGCCCCGGACAGCACCCCCATCAGTGCAAAGGAGCTGGCATCGGTGTTTTCCTGGGAGCTGGTCGGCGCGGAGGATATCTGCCTGGAAGCAAAAGACCTTGCCAATTTCTAAAAGCTGGTATATAATGGAAACAGTTCCCAATCATTAGGAGGTAACAAACATGGCAAAGAAACCTGTTTTGGTAGTAATGGCTGCCGGTATGGGCAGCCGGTACGGCGGCTTGAAGCAGATTGACCCTGTGGGCAGCCACGGCGAGGCAATTCTGGACTATTCTCTGTACGATGCCCACGAGGCAGGCTTTGAAACTGCCGTTATTATTATCAAGGAAGCAATCCGTCAGGACTTTATGGATACCGTGGGTAAGCGGCTGGAGAAGTGCCCCATGGAAATCCGCTACGCCTACCAGGAGCAGGACAAGATGCTGCCCGAGGGGGTTACCGTTCCCGAGGTTCGGGGCGCAAAGCCCTGGGGTACCGGCCATGCCATTTTGTGCGCGGCTAAGGAAATCGACGGCGCGCCCTTCGCTGTGGTCAATGCCGACGATTACTACGGCAAGTCCGCTTACAAGACCATTTTCAATGCCCTCAACGGCCGGGAAGATACCGACAAGGCAGAATTCTGCATGGTAGGCTACCTGCTGGGCAATACGGTCACCGACAACGGCAGTGTCGCCCGTGGTGTCTGTCAGGCAGATGAAAAGGGCAACCTTGCCAAGATCGTAGAGCGCACCCGCATTGAAAAGTACGACGGCGGCATCCACTTCACGGAAGACGGCGAAAATTGGGAAGACCTGAGTGCCGACACCCTCGTCTCCATGAACATGTGGGGCTACACCCCCAGCTTCCTCGGCGAGCTGGAAAAGCGCTTCCCCGGCTTCCTTGACACGCTGGCTGTCAAGAACCCCGAAAAGGCAGAGTACTTCCTGCCGCTGGCGGTGGACGAGCTGATCAAGGAGGACAAGGCAACCGTCAAGGTTCTCTCCTCTCCCGACAAGTGGTTCGGCGTGACCTATGCTGCCGACAAGCCGCAGGTGGTCGCCGCTCTGCGGGAAAAGACCGCCGCGGGTCTGTACCCCGACGGACTCTGGAAATAAAAAGCACGGACCTGCACACCGCAGGTCCGATTTCCATAGGAGGTAAATGATGAAAATTTCATTTGCAAAAAGGGGCAACTGGCGGGATGCCCTGCGCCGAGCCTTTATCCTCCGCTTTCATGCGAAGGCGGATTTTATTCAGGAAGCGGAAGCGGTGGCAGACCCCCTTGACGATCACTTCCACGGCAGCTATGCCTACGTTGGTGCGCTGACTAACGAGATTTTTGGAGACGGAACAGAAGCGCGGCTTCGCTGCTCCTTTGAGGGAACGGGCGCACCGATGCTGATGTTTGCGGAGGATGCCGTGCAGGATGCCGATGGCGATTTCCGCTATGCCGCCTGCATTGAGGTGGTTATTTGGCAGCACGGCGTAAATGTGTGGCGCTATACCCGTCAGGGAGAAATTCTCCATCACCATCATGCCATGGCGGATTTTTTGACTTTGGCAGAAGGTGAGATCCACGATCTGCGGGTCAAAATCGATCAGAAAAATTTGCTGATCCAAATTGACGGCAAAGGCTCGTCCGTCCGCATTCCGGATATGCCGGAGAAATTTCGGGTGGGTGCGGCACTGTGCGAGGGTGTCAACCGGCTCTACGAGCTGCAAATCAATGAAGCCAATTCTTTTAGTGATTTTTTGACCTGGCGTGGTGGCAACGAGCCGATACAAAAATTTTGAATGAGGAACCCCCGGTGTGCGGTGCACACCGGGGGTTATATTATTTTGGTTCACGGACGAACATGGGCGTCAGCATTTTCTTGCCGAAGAGCTTTTCAAACCGACCGCATTTGATCAAAAACGCATAGAAAATGTTTTTGCCGCAGCCGTAGAGGGTCTCCACATTCGCCTGACCCTTGGAGACGATCACATCTGCCGTTTCCACGGCATTTTTCGCCTCCTCGCTCAAGCGGGCGAGCATCGTGCCGGGGACAGAATTTCCGTTGTCGATAACCGGGAAGGGCATGCCGACCCTTTCCGCATCGATCCGCATGGCATCGTTTTGCGCCGGGCCGCCGCGGACACAGACAGTGATCTCCAGCTGGGGATATTCCGCCTTGATCCTCTCGGCAAACAAACGGTCAAAGCCGATCTCACCTGCGTTGTCGGTCAGATACAGCAGCTTCTTGCCCTTGGCAAGGTCCTGCCTGAACTGCCCAAAGGCATCCATGTCCAGCGCCATATCGCCGGAGGAACGGAGCATATCGTCCAAAAGCGCAAAGGAAAGATCCTTCTGCAGCACCGCAAAATCCAGATAATTGCCCAAAATCGCACACTGCAGTGCCGCCAGAAGCGGCTCATCGGCAGCTTCGATGTGGGCGCGGATGGCATCCATGCGCGCCAGCACAAATTCATTTGCCTGCCGCTTTTCTTCCTGAAAGCGGTCAATGGGCAGACCGTAATATTTTTGAAACAGCCCGGAGATCTCCGGCGCAAGACCGGGCGACGGCACATTCTCCCCCACCGTTGCAAACAGCTGCATCAGCTCCCGGCAAAAGGCGGTGGCAGTCTGCTCATCCCCCAGCTTTCGAGCCGTTTCCACATTTCGCTTCAGCTGGCAAAGGAAGCATTCGGTATTGAATAAAATCATACGGGCAGCTTGATGACCATCTTGACGTAGTCATTGGGCGTATCCAGATGCACGCCGGGCTGATGGGCATCCTCGGGATAGACCACATAGCAGTAGCCGGGACGGATGAACATGAAATCCCGCTCGCCGTCAAAGTGCCACACGTCCTTGTCGGGATTGTAGGGCTTTGCCTCGGTCAGGGTGTTCAGGGGCGCCCAGCCCATGGTCTCGCCGCCGGCGACGATGTACTGGATGTCAAGGAAGTTCTTGTGGGCTTCCAGCAGACCGCCCTCAGCAGGCTTGGTGGTGTTCTTCTGCACCAGAATACGACCGCCACAGCCGGGCAGCGGATAGGTGGCAGGCTCCAGAGAGTCGATGGTCTTGACCGCTTCCACGGCTTCTTTCAAGCCGGGAATAACGGTTTCATAGCGGGAAATATCGCTCCAAGGGCAAATGATCATAGTAAATTCCTCCAGTTTTATGCTATTTTGTCGTAATGATATCGTAGGGCGGGTGCTTGCTCCCGCCGTCAGAAAATTCGACCTCGATGGGCAAATTTTCTGAGTATTTCTTTTGTAAAATGCCCGGCGGGAGCAAGCACCCGCCCTACAGTAATATTCTTATGCGTACAGCGGCTGGGCGGGGTCATACCCCTGCGGCTTGTAGGTCACCGAGCCGATGGGCTTGCCGTCGATGCCGTATTTGGGATTGTAGCCAAATAGGTTTACATAACACAGCAGGTCGTCCTTTTCCTCCTCCATGGCAGCCATCACCGCCACCGTCGCCAGCACGTCGTCCACCGCCCGGTGGGAGTTGACCACCTTATCTGAAAGTCCG
>JAZNNV010000161.1:0-3660 GCA_045580465.1 Faecousia sp. | reverse complement strand
GGTGTTGGGGGACTTGGCAACACCTACACGGTCGCAGAAATTGCGGATAGACTTGGGAGTGTAACCACGGCGGCGCAGACCGCACAGAGTGGGCATACGGGGATCATCCCAGCCGGATACATAACCGTTCTCTACCAGAGCTCTCAGCTTGCGCTTACTCAGCACAGTATGGTCGATGCCCAGTCTTGCAAACTCGATCTGACGGGGAGTGTGAGGAACAGAGGTATTCTCAACCACCCAGTTGTACAGAGGTCTGTGGTTTTCAAACTCCAGGGAGCACAGAGAGTGGGTGATACCCTCCAGAGCGTCCTGAATGGGGTGGGCAAAGTCGTACATGGGGTAGATGCACCACTTGTCACCCTGGCGGTGGTGATGCATGTGGCGGATCCGGTAGATGACGGGGTCACGCATGTTGAAGTTGCCGGAGGCCAGGTCTATCTTGGCGCGCAGGGTCATGGCGTTGTCGGGGAACTCGCCGTTGCGCATGCGCTCAAACAGATCCAGGCTCTCCTCCATGGGACGGTCCCGGTAGGGGGACACGGCGGGGGTGTTCACGTCGCCCCGGTTCTCCTTGAACTGCTCGGGGGTCAGCTCACAGACGTAGGCCAGGCCCTTCTTGATCAGCTCCACAGCATACTCATAGTCCTTCTCGAAGTAGTCGGAGCCGTAGAAGAAACGGTCGCCCCAGTCGAAGCCCAGCCAGTGGATATCCTCCTTGATGGCCTCCACAAACTCCACATCTTCCTTGGTGGGGTTGGTGTCGTCCATACGCAGGTTGCAAAGACCGCCGAACTTCTCAGCTGTGCCGAAGTCGATGATCAGCGCCTTGCAGTGACCGATGTGCAGATAGCCGTTGGGCTCGGGCGGAAAACGGGTGTGAACCGTCTGACCGGCATAACGACCGCCTTCTGCAATATCCTCTTCAATAAAAGCGTGGATGAAATTCTTGCTTTCGGTGACTTCAGCCATATTGATAACCTCATTTCGGTAAAATTCAATTTGAAACATTATAACCCATCGGCAGATATTTTGCAACAAAAAATGGGTATTATTTCTATGAGGTTTACGAAATTGTAAAATTTTATAAAATTCACGGGTTTTTTGAATTTTGTGGTTGTCAATTTGCCATTCTTATATTAAAATAGGAGAAGATATTGGAAGAAGGAGTGATATCAATTGTCTGAACTGAAATACAAGCGTATCCTCTTAAAGGTCAGCGGCGAAGCCCTTGGCGAAAAGACCGCCCATGGCGATGGCTTTGGGCTGGACTTTGCAAAGATCCATGAGGTCTGCGAATCCATCAAGCAGTGCCTTGATATGGGTGTGCAGGTGGGTCTTGTGATCGGCGGCGGCAACTTCTGGCGCGGTGTCAAGAACGGCAGCGGCAAGCTCCAGCGCTCCCACGCAGATGCTATGGGCATGCTGGCAACGGTAATGAATGCCATCGCCGTGGGAGATGTGCTTTCCCAGCACGGCGTTGACGCACGGGTACTTACGGCTGTGGAGATGCACAAGTTTGCCGAGTATTTCACAAGAGATCTGGCTGACCGCTACCTGAATGAAGGCAAGGTCGTCATCTTTGCAGGCGGCACGGGCAATCCCTATTTCTCCACCGACACGGGCGCGGTTTTACGCGGTGTGGAGATTGAGGCGGATGCTGTTCTGATGGCAAAGAATGTGGATGCCATTTATTCTGCTGATCCCAAGAAGGATCCCAATGCAGTCCGCTATACAGAGCTGACCTATGGCAAGGTGCTTGAAGACAACCTGAAGGCCACCGACATCACAGCCATGGCGCTGGCGATGGACAACAACATGACCATGGTCTGCTTCGGTTTGGACGAAGAAAACAGTATTCTGCGTGTGGTACGTGGCGAAGCCATCGGCACCACCGTTAAAAACAACTTTTGAGGAGGATTTATCATGAGCGTTGATTTTAGCGAATTTTCCAGAAGAATGGACAAGACTCTCGACCATCTGGCTGAGGAGTTCGGCGCTGTCCGCGCAGGTCGTGCCAATGCAAAGGTTCTTGACCGCATCACTGTTGAGTATTATGGAAGTGAGACCCAGCTGGCAGGTGTCGCAAGCATCTCTTCTCCTGATGCCCGTACGCTGGTCATTCAGCCTTGGGACACCAAGCTGCTGAAGGACATCCAGAAGGCAATTCAGATGTCCGATCTGGGCATCAATCCCCAGAATGACGGTCGTGTTATCCGTCTGGTGTTCCCCCAGCTGACTGAGGAGCGCCGCAGAGAGCTGACCAAGCAGGTCAAGAAGTACGCTGAAGATGCCAAGGTCGCCATGCGTAACATCCGCCGCGACGGCATGGACTATATCAAGAAGCTGAAGAAGAATTCTGAGATCACCGAGGATGATCAGAAGAAGGCTGAAAAGGATCTGCAGGACCTGCTGGATAAGTACATCAAGAAGGTGGACGATGCTCTGGCGGCAAAGGAAAAGGAATTGATGGCAATCTGATTGCCTGCTACCGCATTGGGGGCGTATTTTCGCCCCCAATGTACTGCTATCTTGACGAAAGGAGGGTCACAATGTGAGTACTGAAAACAGGACAGATCGCCGTCCGCCGCGGCATATAGCGATCATTATGGACGGTAACGGCCGCTGGGCGAAAAAGCGCGGTCTTGCCCGCACAGCAGGGCATGCTGCCGGTGCTGAAGCATTCCGTCGCACCGCAAACTATTGCCGCACGCTTGGCGTGGAATATTTGACAGTCTATGCATTTTCGACCGAAAACTGGAAACGCTCTGAGGAGGAGGTTTCCGGCATTATGACCCTGCTTGCAAGATACCTGCGGGAGGCACTGCGCGATATGGAGAAGAACCATGTCCGTTTCCGCTTCTTTGGCGACTTGAGCAGGCTTTCTCCCGAGCTTCGCACGCTCTGTCTGGAAGCCCAGAGCCGCTCTGATGAGTACCATGAGGTGCAGGTCAATTTCTGCCTGAACTACGGAGGTCGTGATGAGATCGTCCGTGCTGTAAAAGCCTTCGCGCAGGATGTAAGGGAAGGAAAGGCAGACCCGGACGATATGACCGAGGAGCTTTTGTCCTCTTATCTTGATTCTGCAAACGTGCCGGATCCTGAGCTGGTGATCCGACCCTCCGGCGAGCTGCGCACCAGTAATTTTCTGCCGTGGCAGACCGTTTATTCCGAGTTCGTGTTTATGAATGTTCTTTGGCCTGACTTCTCCCCGGAGGATCTGGATGCTGCCATTGAAGAATATCACCGACGTAACCGTCGTTTTGGAGGCGCGTGACATATGAAAGTAAGATTGCTTGCGGCTGCGCCCCTGATCCCGGTGCTGTTTATTATCGTTTTCTCCGCGCCTAAGGTCTTGCTTGCGATCATCGTGGGCTTGATCTGTGCCATTGCGTCTTATGAATTGCTAGCCGTTACCGGCTTGGTGAAAAATAAGCGTCTGATCGCCTATACTGCAGCGATAGCCTTTGCTGTGCCGCTGTGGAGTCATTTTGACGTTCCCGTCATCTGGACACAGGTTTGTATTCTGGTTTTCTTTGCGCTGCTGTTTGCGGAGATCCTCGCATCCCACGGAGTGATCCGATTTGATTGCATCGCCGTTTGTGTTACAAGCGGTCTGCTGATGCCGTATCTGCTGTCCGCGTTGGTTCGTCTGATGGATAT
>JAZNNV010000160.1:0-3113 GCA_045580465.1 Faecousia sp. | reverse complement strand
ATGCCGCCGAAATAGCGGGTGACAACGCATAGAACGTTATTCAGCCCTTCCTTTTGCAGCACCTGCATCATGGGATTGCCTGCCGTACCGCCAGGTTCGCCGTTGTCGGAAAACCGGGACACACCGCCACGGATGATGTACGCCCAGCAGTTGTGGGCAGCGTCCTTATAGACCTTTTCCATCTCTTGGATCTTGGCGAGTGCCTCTTCTTCCGACTCCACAGGCCAGATCCTGCCGATAAAACGGGACTTTTTCTCTGTAAATTCGTCTTCACCGAAGCCGCTCGGCACCAGATATTCGTCCAACGCTCAGCACTCCTTCGTAATATAGTCCCGCAAACGACCGTAAAGGATCGGATCGACAACAGTTTCCACCACAATGCCCTCGCCGGTGTAATCCACGCTCAGCACCTGTGCATTGTTGTGCAGGGTATCAACCATGCCGCCCATGGAGTACGGCAGCGTCACAACAATGTGATGGCGGCTGTGACCCAACGCCTTTTCGATGGCTGAAAGCAGGTTATCCATGCCCATGCCGGTGGCAGCGGAGATCGCCACAATATCCTCACCGATGGGAATGTCGGTTTTGTCCACCAGATCCGCCTTGTTGTAGCACTGCAGCACGGGCGTGCCGGGCTTTGCAAGCTTTGCGATCAGCTTGTCCACTACCTCGATATGCTCCTGCCGGTTTTCGTCAGAAGCATCGATCACGTGCAGCAGCAGATCTGCAAACTCCAGCTCCTCCAGCGTTGCGTGGAACGCATCCACCAGATGGTGGGGCAGCTTTGCGATAAAGCCGACCGTATCAGTCAGGATAACATCCAGATTATCCGAAACGGTCAGCTGACGGGATGTGGTATCCAGTGTGTCGAAAAGACGGTTATTGGCAGGGATGCCCGCATCTGTCAGATGATTCAAAAGGGTAGATTTTCCCGCGTTTGTGTAGCCGACGATGGCAACAACAGGCACAGAATTTTTCATTCTCCGTTCCCGCTGCACCGCACGCACCTGACGCACCTGATCCAGCTCATGCTGCAATCTGGAAATGCGTTCTCGGATGTGACGGCGGTCTGTCTCAAGTTTTGTTTCGCCGGGACCACGGGTGCCGATGCCGCCGCCCTGACGGCTCAGGCTCTTGCCCATGCCGGAAAGCCGCGGCAGCAGATACTGGTACTGTGCCAGCTCCACCTGCAGGCGACCTTCCTTGGTCTTGGCGCGCTGGGCAAAAATATCAAGGATCAGCGCGCTTCTGTCCAGAACAGTCACGCCCAATATCTCCTCCAACGCGCGGATATTGCCGGGCGAAAGCTCGTTGTCAAACACCACCATGGTCGATTCCGTCACTTCCACCAGCATCTTCACTTCCAGTGCCTTACCCTCACCGATAAAGCTGTGGGAATCCGGCGCGTGACGGTTTTGCAACACCTTTCCCGTGCAGAAGCCGCCGGCTGTTTCCAGCAGCGCTTCCAGCTCCTCAAGGGTCTCATCCGTCGCGATTTGATCACGGCGGAAGCAGTCGGCATTCAAGCCGACCAGCACCGCCCGTTCCTGTTTTGTTTCAAAAGTTGTTTCCATCGTTCCTCCATTGTCATAGAACGAAAATCATGCGGCACTCTTGCGGTATTTCTTCTCGATTTTGCCAAACATCCAGAAAATTACAAACAGCACAACGAGCATTGCCAGCGTGACCGCTACCGAAATCCGAAACACCGGGTCATAGCTGCCGGTGGCATCATGGCATATATTGGTGATCGGTGAAGAGAAAACACTTCCGAGAGACGAGATACCCAAGATCGTACCCAGCACGCCGGCGCTGGTCTCCGTACCGAATACCGACTCGCACAGAAGCGGAACGGTCACCGAGGTCATGGTCAGCGCCACCGAGAAAATGATCACCGTAATATACGTCACGGCGGGGCTGGAAAGATCCGTCAGCAGCCAAAGTCCGGCAGCCGCAGAAGCAACACAGATGGCACCCAAAGCCTTACCGCCGATCCTTTCACTGACCCAGCCGCACAGCAGCTTCGTCACCGCCAGTGCAAACATATACACGCTTTGAAACTGCGCCGCCTCCATTGCGGTATAGCCCTTGTCCTGCAGGTGGGGCACCAGTACCGCCGATCCGCCGGTGACGCAGATGCAGACCACCAGAACGCAGCCCGCCATCATCCAGAAGGCAGGATGCCGCCTGGTCTGCGCAGCAGAAATTCCGGGCCAAGTCTTCTCCTTGCGCTTGTGGCGATGCGCCTTTGCATGCTCCAGATCATCGCCGTAGGGCTTCAAACCGATCAGCTCGGGCTGATCACGCAAAAATACCAGCATCAGCAGCATCACCGCCACCAGCAGACCTGCGGAAACGATATGCGCCCAGCGCCAGTCCAGTTTTTCCATAACGTCCGTCAGGAACACGGAGAAAAGGCTTCCGCCTACACCCGTACCCATGGTCACAACACCCAGAACAGTGCCGTGATGCTTGTGAAACCATGCCTTGACGATCCATGCCGCACCTGCCGTATGGCAGGCACCGTAGCCGATGCCGAACAGGATCTTGCTGAAGATATAAAGATACGCTTCCTTGCACACCGCAGACAGCAGCATGGACGCTCCCAGCACAATCAGCGAGCTGCAAACTACCTTGCGGTAACCGAAACGGCGGAACAGATAAGTGGTTGCCGTGGTACTGAACATGACCGCCACCGTTTGCGCCACCAGACTTGCAGAATAAAGACCTCTGCTAATTCCCAGATCTTCCGTGATCGGGATCAGGTAAATGCTGTAGCTGTTGATGATACCGCCGAAGACGATCATCTGCAAAAAGACGACCACAGCGATCACCCAGTGATAATTTGCGTGGAGTGTTTTTTTAGAAAAAAGCATGATTATGCGCCTCTTGTTTTCTCATAATCGTTATGCTTGCCACGGAAATGGCTATACTTAACCCATTATCTTATAGTATACCACATTTTCCTCCCTTGTGGAAATCTTTTTTTTCACTGTTTTTCCGAAAAAACGAAAAAAAATCCGCACTGCGCAAACGCAGTGCAGATTTGAGGTTCTTACTTCAGGCCAAAACGCTTGTTGAATCGATCAACACGTCCACCGGTGTCAACCAGC
>JAZNNV010000159.1:0-2363 GCA_045580465.1 Faecousia sp. | reverse complement strand
CACGGATACCGGCGGTGTCGATCAGACGAAGGCGGGTATTACCCAGCATAACCGTCTCTTCTACTGTGTCACGTGTTGTTCCGGCGACCTCTGTGACGATCACCCGCTCATAACCAGCCAGTGCGTTCAGCAGGCTGCTCTTTCCCTCATTGGGGCGACCGACGATCGCAGCCGCAACGCCGTGCTTCAGGATGCGTCCCTGCCCATAGGTGGAAAGAAGACTGTAAAGCGCCTTGGCATCGCTGCGCAGGGGCGCTTCGTAGTTTGCAAGTCCGAAATCCTCAATATCCTCATCGGGATAGTCCAGAACCGCATGGAAATGGCTGCAAAGGTCCGTCAGGTGGTCATAAATGGGTGTCAGCTTCTTTTGCAGAACACCACCCACCTGCCCGGCTGCATTCGCTGCCGCATCAGCGCTCTCCGCTTCGATCAGGTCAATGACCGCTTCCGCTTGCGTCAGATCCAGCTTGCCGTTCAGGAACGCCCGCTTGGTAAACTCGCCCCGCTTGGCAGGTCTTGCGCCGGCTGCGTAAAGACTTTCCAGCCCTGCTGCCAGCACGGCAGGCGATCCGTGGCAGTGAAATTCCACCGTATCCTCTCCCGTATAGGTATGGGGCGCACGGGAGTAGATGGCGCAGCATTGATCGATCACGCGACCCTGCTTATCGTGCAGCGTACCCAGCACCAGCTGCCGGTTTTTTGCCTGCGTCAAAGGCTGCCCGTTATTCAGTTCGAATACCTTTCCGGCAATATTGGCGCAATCATCGCCCGTCAGGCGAATGATGCCGATGGCGGAAACGGAAAGCCCGGTAGATACGGCAGCAATGGTGTCAGACATACACGATTCTCCTTGTTTTTCTTTTCATTATACCACCAAACGTACAAATTGCAACCATTTCAGCAGCTCCCGCCGCTTGACTTTTCCCCTGCCCGATCTTATGATATAGAAAAAGAACG
Source organism: Faecousia sp. (assembly GCA_045580465.1). Taxonomy (GTDB): domain Bacteria; phylum Bacillota; class Clostridia; order Oscillospirales; family Oscillospiraceae; genus Faecousia. Next base: position 1,406 of record JAZNNV010000159.1, on the reverse strand, counting down.
GAGGGGCAAGATGAAACGGTTTCGCAAGGTATATCTGGAAATTTCAAATATCTGCAATCTGAAATGCAGCTTCTGCCCCGGCACAAGGCGCACGAAGCAGGCAATGGAGGAAGCAGATTTTTCAATTCTTCTCGAAAAGCTTCGCCCTTGGACGGATTTTCTCTACTTCCACCTGATGGGTGAACCTCTTTGTCACCCGCAGTTGCATCGCTTTTTAGAGCTTGCGGAGCAGGCGGGCTTCCGGGTCATTCTGACCACAAACGGTGTCGCCCTCCCCGCTCACGCAGAACGTCTTTGCGCTGCGATGGGACTTCACAAGGTCAACATCTCCCTCCATGCCTATGAAGCCAACAATCTGACCATTCCCCTTGCTGACTATCTGGACGGCTGTTTCCGTTTTGGTGTGCAGGCGCAGGGCAAGGTGATCGTATCCTACCGGCTTTGGAATCAGGGCGGCGCTGATGCGGAAAACGAAAAAATCATTGAAATGCTGCACCGCTACTTCCCCGAGCCTTGGGTAACCGAACCCCGGGGTATTCGCATCGGGCAAAAGATCTATCTGGAACACGCGGACAAGTTTGAGTGGCCGGATCTGCAGGCAAATGTACACAGCGAGCGTGTTTTCTGCTATGGTATGCGCGACCACATCGGCGTTTTGTGTGACGGTACAGTCGTTCCCTGCTGCCTTGATCACGAGGGTGATATTGCCCTTGGCAACCTTTTGCACGAGGAATTGTCTGACATTTTGGATACCCACCGCGCCAGAGCCATTTTTGACGGCTTCCGCACCGGCAATGCCCCGGAAGAGCTTTGCTGCCGATGCGGCTACGCCACCCGCTTTACAAAATAAGAAATGCCGTGAGAGCAATGCTCTCACGGCATATTTTTATGCTTTGCGGGAGATCTTCGACCATGCCTTGCGCAATTTATCATTGCACCACACACGGTGATCCCAATAGAGAATACCAAGGAACGCCAGCAGGCAGACAATGGAAATCACAAGACCCACATCGAACGCCTTGTTTTCATAGACGAAAACGATCTCATGCTCGCCCTCGCTAAGCTCCAGCGCAACCATCACATCGGCAACCAAAGAAATTTCAGCTTCCTTGCCATCCACCATTGCCTTCCAGTTTCCGTCGTAAGGAATGGAGGTATAGAGCAATCCGTCACGATCGCAGTTGATGTTGCCGACGATCTTCGTGTTGGAAAACTCAGTCAGCTTCAGCGTGGAAGCAGACAAAACATCATAGCCATCCTGGAAGATCGCATCATCCATAATCGCGGGGCGGATGGTCATATTGTTGCTCTCATTCGCCTTGCAGGTAACTCTGACCTCCACCACATCGCCGGGAGCGACCTGGCAGACCGCCAACGTCTGGGGCAGGGTCAAAGATTCGAAGTCG
>JAZNNV010000158.1:0-5162 GCA_045580465.1 Faecousia sp. | reverse complement strand
AGTTGTGTGATGAAATTGTCTTCCTAAGACCGCTTGGCCTCCGACTTGCCTGCCATCTGCAGCAGGCCCTGCATGGCGCCGTCCTCGCCGTTTTCGCCGTGGAGAACCGGGAATACCACGTCGATCCATTCCCGGACCACGCAGTCACCCTCAAAGCTCAGCAGGCCCTGACCACGCACCGGCGAGATCGCCGCACGGCGGTTTGCCGGATGCTTCTGCCATTCGCCGCTGGGCAGCAGGGAATAATCTGTATCGCCAAATAGGATCCAATCGCCGTTTTTGGTGATACCCACCGGGAAGATATTGAACTTTTCAGGGTCGAGATTGTTCAGCACAAATTCAGCCGAACGCAGGGAGACCTCATGCTCCGGGCTGATACCACCAAACAGAACACATACATTGATTTTCTTCATATCGATCGCCTCATTTCTGAAATCGAATCATCAGGATCACTTCAACAGCGCTTCGCCTGCACGATAAATGTCACCTGCGCCGACCGTCAGGATCACATCGCCGGGTTGTGCCAGCTCACGCAGCTTCTGGGTCACCTCAGGAAGCGTTGCGCAGTAGTAACCGCTGCCGATCTTGTCAAGCAGATCACGGGAGGAAATGCCCGTGGTGTTGCGCTCCCGCGCCGCATAGATCTCAGCAAGGAGCAACACATCAGGTCGCTTCAGCTGCACAACAAAATCATCAAAAAGCGCCTTCGTTCTGGTGTAGGTGTGGGGCTGGAAGGCAAAAATCACACGCTTGTAGCCCATTGCGCGGACAGCGTCAATGGTCACAGCCAGCTCGCCGGGATGGTGAGCATAGTCATCATAAACATCCGCGCCATTGTATTTGCCTTTGAACTCCATGCGCCTTCCTGCACCGTGAAACGTCGAAAGCCCCTGCTCCACTGCATCCGCTGGAATGCCCATCTTCCATGCGACTGCAACCGCCGCAAGAGCATTGACCGCGTTGTGCTGACCGTAAACACGCAACTCCAGATGGCAGTACTTTTCACCATCGCAGAACACATCAAAGCAGCGGTGATCCTCAGAAGCATTGCAACCGCGAATGCGATTTCCCTCACCAAAACCAAAGGTCACCACATCCATTCCCTGCAGCGTCTGCACGGTGTTGGGATCATCTCCGTTTGCCAGCACGCCGCCGGAGGACAGCTCCGCAAAGGAACGGAAGGAACGTTTGACAGCATCCAGATCCGCAAAATAGTCCAGATGGTCAGCCTCAACGTTCAAGACCACCGCCAAAGTCGGGAAGAAATTCAGGAACGAATCACAATACTCGCAGCTTTCCAGCAGAATTGTGTCGCCGTTGCCCACTCTGTGACCTGCACGCAGCAGCGGCAGGTAACCGCCGATCATCACCGTGGGATCCAGCTGCGCCTGCATCATAATATGCGCCAGCATCGATGTGGTTGTGGTCTTTCCGTGGGTGCCGGAAACACAAACCGCATTCTTATAGGCACGCATGATGATACCCCATGCCTGCGCCCGTTCAAACACGGGAATGCCGGCGGCACGTGCAGCGCCAATTTCGGGGTTATCATTGTGTACTGCCGCTGTGCGGATGATGCAGTCAGCGCCGTTGATATTCTCCGCGCGATGACCAATTGCAACATGAATGCCGTTCGCGATCAACTCGTCCGTCGACACAGAAGCATTCATGTCAGAACCGCTGACCTGAACGCCCATCCCCTGCAGCACAAGACCCAACGGGCGCATGGAAACGCCGCCAATGCCGATCAGATGCACGCGCTTGCCCGGCTGTATATATTTTTGAAGCTCCAAAGTGTTGTATTGCATAAAACAACAACTCCAATTTCATAATTCACATCAGTTAATTATACACCAACTTCATCCTTTTTACAACCGCAAAAGTTCACAAAATGCAGATTTCACCTGTTTTTTTGCATAAAACTGACCATTTACTTATCCATGCAGTAAATCGAGAATCTGTTTGCAGGCATCATTGACATCCGTTTGCCCTGAGATCACGTGAATGTCATGGGTCTCTCCATCAAAACAGCCGTGCTTCTTTTCCAGCATCGCAGCCACCGGCGCAGGAAGATTGCCATGCATGCGCTGTGCAAAGCGGCTCTTGATCGTTTCCAGCTCTGCCGTCACGAGAATACGCAGCGCGCCCTCCGGCAGCAAGCTCAGGTGCTCCTTTTCGGAGATCACATAAAGGATATGCTCCCCTGTAACTGCTGCCTGCAGCTTCTTCTGAAAAAGTGTTTTTGCGATGTTTTCATTTTTTGCAAGGCGCAGATAGTCCTTGCCGGTAAATATCTCACAAGAAATCGCCGCACCGATCTTCCCCGCAAGGGTCGATTTTCCAGTGCAGCTTTCACCAAATATTGCAATTACCATTTTTTATTTCCCTATGCCTCTCAACAATTCTTCACAAGCCCTCACGGTATCCGGGAACAAATAGTCCTTCAGTTTCTCTGCTCGCACCCATTTGAATTTCTCAATTTCGCCCTCTCTGACCTGCGGCTCACCTTCAACCTTGCCCAGATAGAAGACCACCTGCTTCCTCGCCACAGCCGAAATCGAATATTCGATCGACGCAGACCGGGAAAAATCAAGTGCAGCAGTCAAGCCCGTTTCTTCAAACAGTTCCCGCAGGGCCGTCTGTTCTTCTGTCTCTCCTGCCTCCATATGTCCCTTGGGCAGGCTCCAGCATCTTGAATGGGTTTCAAAAACAAGCAGAACCTCACGCCGCCCGTTCACAAGCCGATACGGCAACACACCGCAGGATTTTTCAAAGCAGGAGATGATCCGGGTGTCAAAATACTGCTCCTGAAAGTGAACCTTCTCAGCGATCTGTCCCTGATGATATTTTGCTCCCATTGGCGCAACAACCAGCTTATCCTCGCAGTCATTTTTTCTGCAGATGATTCCAATTACTTGACCATCAAATTCTTTAATCGGCACATCAACGCCAAGGATATAAGCATCCTGTTCCTCTCCGTCCGCAGCAAAAACGCCGGGAACGTAGCCATAATTGATGGGATACAGGATGTCACCGTGACAGTAACCAATCGGTCGGTCAACCACAACATGGACCGTCTTTCCCAAATATTCCATTATGATCTGATCTCTTGAATTCATATATTTCCTCAAAAATAAAACAAATTGGGGATATTCTCCTTGCCAAACAAAAGCACAGCCATTCGATACATCGCCTTTGCGTGAATGCGATCATGCCAGATAAAGCGACGAAGCACTTTCCGCAACGTCCACATTTCCCCATAACTGCCATCAAACAGACGGTTTGACAGAAAATCAGGCTGTTTTTCAAGCATTTCAAAACCCCGGCTGCGGCAAGTGACAATGTCGCCGCTGTTATCAGCATCAACACCGATCTCTGCAAAATAGTAGGCGTTTACATTTTTTGTATGAATGTACATTTCTTCCGCTGTTCGCGGAACTGTACCGTAGAACGTCCTGCGAGCAGGACGGCAACTGACCATTTTGTCTGGAATTGCCTCATAAAGTCGCAAAAAATCTTTGGCGGATTTCAGCGCCAACGCTTTCAGATTCTCATATTCCTGCATCGTCAGAGGTGTTGTTTCAGAAACAAACAGCACATCCGAATTCGCATCCTGAACATTCAACTCACACGGCGCATCCTGCACGATTTCCAACTGCATACATTCCGACACAGAAGCACCACTCCACTCCAAATAGGAACGTGCTTCTGTTTCCATTTTCAGCATTGCCGCGCTCAAATCACTGCCGCGGGTAAATGCTCCTGGCAGATTTGCGGCATACAGCAACGAATCTGAACCATTATGCTCCCAAACGCACTTGATTTCCATCGTTTTTTCTCCTCCGAAAAGATGAAACTATTATAAATCCGCAGGGTATCCTTGTCAAGAATTGCACAAACCTTGATACACAGCGTAACAATCACTCAAAAAAATATTGACAATGTATAATTTCAGGTGTATAATCGCATAAAACATAAGGAAGGAGAGCAGACAATGTTACGTTATTGCTTCAATGCAGTCGATAATAAGTCCGGTAATGGTATGCCTAATCGTACTATCGGGCTTACATTGTCATACTCTTTTTTAGGATAATCTCGTAGCTAGGATTATAAAAAAGATGCAGTGCAAGCCGGAACGCAAGTCAGGCCTGCACTGCTTTTTTATTTCATTGCGAAAGGAGAACTACAATGATCACACACAAAGGAACTCAAACCATAGAAACCCGCAGACTCATTCTGCGCAGAGCCGTCCGAGAAGATTCAGAGCCGATGTTCCGCAACTGGGCGTCTGATCCGGATGTTACTAAATTTCTGACTTGGCCTGCCCATAGCAACATTGCCGTATCAAAAATGGTGATTGAGAGCTGGCTTCAGGAATATGAAAAGGACAGTTACTATCAATGGATGATCGTGCTGAAAGAAATCGGAGAGCCGATCGGCTCCATCAGCGTGGTTCGCCAGAATGATCGCGTGGAAGAGGCTGAGATTGGCTACTGCATTGGAAGTCGCTGGTGGCATAGAGGTATTATGACCGAAGCACTGAATGCTGTTATCGAGTATCTGTTTACCGAAGTTGGCATGAACCGTGTTGCCGCCAGACACGATCCCAACAACCCTCATTCCGGTGGTGTAATGAGGTAGTGCGGCATGAAGTACGAAGGCACACATCGGGCCTGTGACCGCAACAATCAGGGTATCTGTGATGCGGCTCAGTATGCGATCCTGCGCAGTGAGTGGAAATTGCCCAGGCACTTTGCTGAGGGGATCGACTATGGCGATGATACTGAACTTGTACAGGTGGTCTATCGGCGCTATGATGAGGATCACCGTCTGAATAAGTCCAAGGCAGCCAGAGTGGAATTCTTAACGACAGTTCGGTATGTTGAGAAGTATTTAACTCCCGGTGCAAAAATCCTCGATCTTGGTGCCGGTGCTGGAGAATATAGCTTGCACTTTGCTCGAAAGGGATACCGGGTGTCTGCTCTGGAACTTGCTGATGCAAACATTGCAGCTTTCCGGGCGAAGATAACTGACGATGATCAGATCGATCTTGTTCAGGGCAATGCTCTGGATCTAAGCCGGTATGATAGCGACTCTTTCGATGTTGTGCTTCTGTTTGGTCCGCTGTATCATCTGCACGAGGAAGCTGACAAGCTGCGGTG
>JAZNNV010000157.1:0-3793 GCA_045580465.1 Faecousia sp. | reverse complement strand
GCTGGCGTTGTCAAGGAAGAGGTCAAGGAGCTGTCCTTCGAGGAGCTGCTGGAGACCCGTGTTCCCAAGATCGAGATCGTCGACATGGGCGTCAAGTACAAGGGCTACAACCCCGAGTCCAAGACCTTCGTCACCATCGGCGAGCGCATCCACTGCATTGCTCCTGCCATCCGCAAGGCGATGGACGAGCGCGATCCCGCTCCCATTCTGGAGCGTGCCGCTGCTCAGATCAAGGCAGGCGCTACCTATCTGGACGTCAACATCGGACCTGCTGAGAAGGACGGTCCCGAGCGTATGATGTGGGCTGTCAAGCTGCTGCAGGAGAACTTCGACAATGTTCCTCTGGCACTGGACACTGCCAACATGAAGGCTATCGAAGCCGGTATCCGCGTCTACAACCGCACCAACGGCAAGCCCATCGTCAACTCTGCTGACGCCGGCTCCCGTATCGGCTACATCGATCTGGCAGCTGCAAATGATGCCATCTGTATCGCACTTTGCTCCGCTGACGGCATCGCAAAGGACAACGAAGAGCGTATGGTCCACTGTGACAACATGCTCGAGCGTGGCCTGAGCCTTGGCATGACCTCCGACGATCTGTGGTTCGACCCGCTGTTCCTGGTCGTCAAGGGTATGCAGGACAAGCAGATGGAAGTCCTCGAGGCGATCAAGATGTTCTCCGACAAGGGTCTGAAGTCCACCGGCGGTCTGTCCAATAATTCCAACGGCGCTCCCAAGAACGTCCGTCCCATCATGGACTCCGCTCTGGTCGCAATGTGCATGATGCAGGGTCTGACCTCCGCAATCGTCAACCCCAACGACCTGCGCCTGATGGAGACCATCAAGTCCTGCGACATCTTCAAGAACCACGTGCTGTACTCTGACAGCTATCTGGATCTGTAATTATTTCCCGCATTTTCTGGCCGGGAGGGGATCTCCCTCCCGGCTGGTTTGCCCTTTCTTGCATCCCCCCACGGGGGATGACTGCTCAGACTGGAGAAAAAACATGAAAAAGCTGACTTGTGCGCTTCTGCTGTTAACAATACTCCTTTCCTTTACCGCCTGCGATGGCGGGGAAAAGGTCACTATCTATGTCCCGGATAAGATCACGGAATATGTCGATGGAGATGCTTCCGTTACCTATCTGCTGTATGAAAAGAATTGGCAGAAGAAGGAAAGCTTCACGGTCAGCTACAGCGAAGGCGACACGACAATCACCTATGCCGACAGACACGTCATGACCCGCGGTAACGGTACGCAGGTGGACGAGTATATGGATGAAAAGGGCAACGTCGTCAGCCGTGCGGTGTTCCATGAGGCCGCCTCTCAGCTGATCCAATCTGTCCTTACCTACGATGAGCATGGCAGGATTCTGACACAAACCACCTCCACCTCCTTTACCGGCGGAAAGGATACCTATCTGCCGCAGGTGACCTTTACCTATGAGGAAACCGAGCAGGGCAGCAAGGGTGTGGGCGGGCAGAGTGGCTACGCGGAGACCTATTTTTATGACAAGGCATACCGTCTGATCGGCTATTCCGTGACCATCATGGGCATGGAAAGCACCCGCACCGAGTACACCTATGACAGACATGGCAACAGAACGGAAATCGCAGTCTATGTGGACGGAGCGCTCAGCACAAAGAGCGTGACCACCTATAAGGCAGTTGAAGTAAGCCTTGAAGTGGCTGACCGTCTGCCCCAGTTCAAAAGAGAAAACTGAATTCGTATATTCAGCCCGAGTGGGCTTGATATAAAAAGTGGCGGGAGCAAGCACCCGCCCTACAATATCAATTATTGGGAGGAAAAAATCATGAGTGTATTAACTGATCTGATCTATGGCGGCAGCAATGCTGTTGCCGGCTTGACCGAAGGCGCGGTCAACGATGCCATCGCCAAGTATGGCGCAGACAAGGAAATTGCCTTCCCTGATACTGCCTATTATTTCCCCACGATTTATGCCGCCACCGGCGTGAAGGTCAAGACGTTGGGTGACCTTGTTGCCTGCGTTGGCGTACTGAAGAGCCTGATCACCAATCAGGAGGATCTGGGTCAGGCGCTGAACGCCGGTCTTGCCACCGCTGTCGGTGCGGAAATCCTCGAAGGTTTGAAGTACCTGGAGGCTGATCCCTACGCAAATGAGTCCGGCATCGGCTTTGTTCCCGATCCCATCATCCGCAGCCTTGGCGTGCCGCTGGTCACCGGCGACATTCCCGGCGTTGCTGTCGTTCTGGGCAAGGCTGAGAATGCTGAGGACGTAATCAAGGTGGTCAAGGACTACCAGTCCAAGGGCATCATGACCTTCCTGGTGGGCGACTGCATTGAGCAGGTTGCCGAGGGTGTCAAGATGGGTCTTGAGTTCCGTGTCATTCCTCTGGGTCACGCCGTGACTTCTGTTATTCATGTCGTTACCGTGGCTGTCCGTGCTGCGCTGATCTTCGGCAACATCCAACCCGGCGATCTGGCTGGATTGCTGGATTACACCAAGAACCGCGTTCCCGCATTCGTCAATACCTTCGGCGCAATTGACGCGGTTGTGGTTTCCGCAGGTGCCGGCGCCATCGCGCTGGGCTTCCCCGTGATCGTTGACATCGATCTGGGTGAAAATCAGGTTCCCGGCGCACTGGAATCCGTTTGCGATCACAACGAGACCGTCAAGAAATCTCTGGAGCTGCGTGAGATCAAGATCAAGACCACCGAGCTGCCCATCCCCGTGGCTTTCGCCGCTGCTTTCGAAGGCGAGATCATCCGTAAGGCTGACATGCACAACGAGTTCTTCTCCGGCAAGAATCCCACCGCAGAGCTGGTGGTGATGAAGGAACTGAACGAGATCGAGGATCACAAGATCACCATTGTCGGTCCTGATCTGGACGAAGCCAAGGATCTGGCGCTGGCAACCTTCGTTGAGGTCGCCGGCAAGAAGATGCAGGTGGACTTCGAGTCTGTTATCGAGCGTAAGTTCCACGCATGGTTCAACTACATGGAAGGTGTCATGCACACCGGTCAGCGCAATCAGGTCCGTGTTCGTGTGTCCAACGCCGCTTACGAAGCAGGTCTGCGCCTGAAGGACTTTGCGGAAGTGCTGTACGTCATGATCATGAACGAGTTTGATGCTGTCGTCGACAAGTGCCAGATCACCCTGATCACCGACGCTGCCGAGGCAGGCAAGTTGCGTGACGAAATCGCAATGCCCCGTTATGCACAGCGCGATGACCGTCTGGCATCCATGACCGACGAGTCCGTTGACCGCTACTACACCTGCATCCTGTGCCAGTCCTTCGCTCCTGCTCACTGCTGCGTGGTCACTCCCGAGCGTTTGGGCCTGTGCGGCGCTGTTTCCTGGCTGGATGCCAAGGCTACCAATGAGCTGAATCCCAACGGCCCCTGCCAGCCTATCCAGAAGCTGGGTCTGATCGACGAGCGTACCGGCCGTTACGAGGAAGTCAACCGCATGATCGCTGAGGCTACCCACGGCGCTGTTGAGAACGTCACTTTGTACTCCATCCTGGAAGATCCCATGACCTCCTGCGGCTGCTTCGAGTGCATCTGCGGCATCGAGCCCATGAGCAACGGTGTCATCGTTGTCAACCGTGAGTTCAAGGGCATGACCCCTGCCGGCATGACCTTCGGCGAGCTGGCCTCCTGCACCGGCGGCGGTGTCCAGACCCCCGGCTACATGGGCCACGGCCGTCACTTCATCGCTTCCAAGAAGTTCTGCTCCGCAGAAGGCGGCATCCAGAGAATCGTTTGGATGCCCAAGGAGCTGAAGGACGATGTGGGCGAGCGTCTGAAC
>JAZNNV010000156.1:0-8269 GCA_045580465.1 Faecousia sp. | reverse complement strand
CGCTCCGGATTTCCCAGATGGCTGGTCAGCAGCAGGAAACCCTTTTCCCGGGAATTCAACGGAAACGCTTCTTTACAGGTGCCGGCGCTTTGACGATCTCTTCGGTCAAAGTGCCGTCTGCGCCCAGAAGCATGGGCTTGATCTTATAGTTAGAGTATTTTGCGATCTCGTCCAGCTTGGCCTTCTCCGGGAAATTACCCACGATGGACCAGGCCACGCCCTTGCGCTTGGCCCGGCCGGTACGGCCGATGCGGTGGACATAGTATTCATTCTCGTCAGGCACGTCAAAATTGATGACGCAGTCCACATCGTCCACGTCGATACCCCGGGAGGCCACGTCGGTGGCGATGAGAATGGCCAGCTTGCCGTCCCGGTATTTCTGCATGGTCTTTTCCCGCTGGCTCTGGCGGATATCGCCGTGGATGCAGTCGCAGTCCAGACCGGCGCGCTTGAAATCATCCGTAAGCCGCTGGCACATGTGCTTGGTGTTGCAGAAGATGATCACCCGCTCGTAGCCTTGGGTGCGGATCAGGCGCAGGGTGGTCTCCGCCTTTTCAAGGGGCGTGACGGTGATGCTGTACTGGTCGATATCAGGCTTGTCCTGCTGCTTCGGCTCGACGGTGATCTCGATCTCGTCCCGCTGATACATCCACGAAACGGTCATGACCTCCTGAGAGATGGTGGCAGAGAACAGACCGAGGTTTTTGCGGTTTTTCACCTTTTCGATGATCTTAGTCACGTCCTTGAAAAAGCCCATGTCCAGCATGCGGTCGGCTTCGTCCAGCACGACGGTCTGGATCTTGTCCAGACGGATGGTCTTGCGGTTGTAGTGATCCATCAGTCTGCCGGGGGTGGCAACTACGATCTGGGGATGCTTCTGCAGCTGCTGGATCTGCCCGCCGATGCCGGCACCGCCGTAGAGAACGGCGACCCGGATGCCCTGAAAATGGGTCAGCAGACCCCGCAGCTCGTCGCCGATCTGGATGGCAAGCTCACGGGTGGGCGCAAGGGTCAGGCCCTGCACCTCGGGGGGGGCGGGGTCGATGTGTTCGATCATGGGAATGCCGAAGGCAAAGGTCTTGCCCGTGCCGGTGGGCGCCTTGGCAATCACGTCCCGCCATTGCAGGAAGTGGGGGATCGCCTCCGCCTGAATGGTGGTGGGGTAGCCGTAGCCCTTCTTTTCCAGGGCTTTGAGCATGGGTTCGGACAGTCCAAGCTCGGCAAAGGTAATGTTTTCGTTCATAAGGCTCGTCCTTCTTTGAAAATAGTCATATTTTGACCATTATATCAAATTTCTCCGTACTTTGCAATCCTTGATTGCGGAATGAGAGTCATAGCGGACGGTCGATGGTCGCTCCTGCGATCAGAAATGGTGCGACGGAGACTGTAGGGCGGCTCCTTGGTCCCGCCACTACAACATCGATACGTGATTGTGGCGGGAGCAAGCACCCGCCCTACAACAGAAGATGTCCCGAATAAAAAACAAGGGCGTGCCGGTCGGCACGCCCTTGTGTGTTACATATTCCCTTTGATGGTGGAGATCAGCACATCGCCGGCGACCACCCGGTCCTCTGCGGCGAAGGCTTCGGCGAAGTTGTCCGAGTAGATCACCTGCGCATTGGGCGGGAACTCGTCGTCACCCTCCCATGCAAGGATCTGCATAAAATAGCCCGGCAAAAGCTCAAACTGGAAGCCTGCGTCGCCGTGGGGCAGCAGGGCAGCACCCATCTTTTCGCAGGCGGCACGGAAGGCAGCGATCCGCGTGCCAAAGGTGAAGGCGGCGCGGGTCAGGACTCTGCCTGTGTAGGGCTTGATGTAAAGCTCGCCCCAAGGCATCTCCCGGAAGGTCTTCCACTGCCCGCTCCAAGCCACGTCCCTGCACTCCAGCAGGTAGCGCAGCAGGAAGGTCTGGGTGGGCAGGGGAGGGATGCTGCCGCCATCGATCCCGCGGATGGCATAGTCAGGATGGGAAATGGCAAATTCCCGACCTAAGAGGTTTACATAAAATTCCTTCCCATCCCATTTGACCGCTCCGAGACGCTGCGTAACAGCCGCAGGCTCTAAAGCACGAAACAGCCCTTCGTAATGGGAAAAGGGAACTTCTTCTTTGTTGTTTTCGATCATATTAAGCAGTGGGGAGTCGAACCTCGACAGCCCCACACCAGTCCTTTCGTTCGTATTTTTCCTTATCTTCCTCGGCTTGCGTCAGCATCCTCTCGTCATCTGCGCAAAAATCCATGCTGTGGGGTGCGCAGCAGTTTTCGCAGAGCCGCTTTTCGTCAAGTCAAGAAAAATCACGCAGGGAATACCCGTTGGTATTTTCAAGGGATTTATCGCCGAATTGGCGGAAAGCAGCCTGTGAAAACCTATCGGGGTTCAACTCCCCACTGCTTATACCTCCTGACGACTATTCGGGAACAGACGTGCGTCCGTATGGGGCAGGAAGCAGGCTGCCACGAAGGAGTCCATATAGCCCGGGTAGGTGGAAAGCTCCAGATAGGTCATGTTCGCGCCCACCTCGGCGCATTTTTCGATCGCCTGATCGCTGATGACCATGGCATAAGCGCCGGTGAGGGAGGAGTTGCCGATGTAGCTGAACTTCTCCAGCTCCACGTCCGGCAGCATGCCGATGTTGACCGCATTTTTCATGTTGATGCCCGAGCCGATGCCGCCGGCGACGTACACATGGTCGATCATGTCCACAGTCATGTCAACGGACTGCAGCAGCGTGTCGATGGCGGAGAAGATCGCGCCCTTGGCACGGATAAAATTGTCGATGTCCACTTCATTGATGGACACCTCGCGCCCGGTCTCGGTCTCGTTGGGGAATGCCAGAACATAGCGACCTGAGCCGTGGGCATCCCGCAGGACGCGCTTGCCGTCCCGGACGAACAGTCCTTTGGCGTTGATGATGCGAGCCCGGAACAGCTCGGAAATGATGTCGATGATGCCGCTGCCGCAGATGCCGACGCATTTCTGCCCTGCGTCGCCCACGATGGTGAGCGTCGGCTCCATGGTGTCTTTGTCAATGACGCAGGCTTCCACCGCACCGTCGGTTGCGCGCATGCCGCAGGAGATATCGCCGCCTTCAAAGGCAGGACCTGCAGAGCAGGCGCAGCTCATGAGGAAGTCCCGGTTGCCAAAGACGATCTCGCCGTTGGTGCCGAGGTCAATGAACAGACTCATCTCGTCCTTGTCCCAGATCAGACTCGCCAGCGTGCCGGCGGTAATATCTCCGCCCACGTAAGAGCCGATGTTGGGCGCAATCACAACAGGGGCGAGGGGATTTGCCGGCAGCTTCAGATCCCCGGCAAGCAGACCTTCCCAGCCGAAGAAGCTGGGAATGTAGGGATCCATACGCACGGGGTCGGCATCCACGCCGACGAGCAGGTGGTTCATAGTGGTGTTCGCGCCGACGGAAAGCCGCAGAATGCTGCGCTCTGTGCATTTTGCGCTGCGGCAGAGGGTGCGGATGATGGGATTCAGGGTCTCCTCCACGATCGCTTTGCGCAGATTCTCTGCGCCGCCGGGCTTGGACTGCTGAATGATGCGGTTGATGACATCTGCGCCGTAGCGGATCTGACCGTTGCCGGAAGAACCCTTGGCGAGGATCTTGCCGCTTTCAAGGTCGACCAGCACCATGGTCACAGTCGTCGTGCCGATGTCGATGGCGCAGCCCACCAGAAGGGTATCCTCCGGTCCGCAGATCTCCATACAGTGGAAGGCATCGCCCTCAAGGCGACCCTTGACGGTGACGTTGAAGTCAAATTCACGCAGGACACGCGCAAGCTTGACCATCACAGCGAAGGGGACGTGAACCTTTTCCACACCCAACGCTTCCTGCACTGCCCATGTCAGACGCTCGATGTCGGGCATGGTGTCGTCCTCGCTGGGGGCGGACATGGAAAGATTGACCGCACGGAACGGATTTTCAAAGACGATGCCGCTTTCCTTCAGCTCCCGCTGGGCGGTCTCGAAAATGGCGACCTCCTCGGGACTCGACAGGTCGGCGGTCTTCATGCGGGATTTATAGGCACTGGCGATGTCCGGCACCAGCACGGTGCAATCGCCCACCACCTTGCAGTTGCAGCTCAAGCGCCAGCCCTTTTGGAAATCCTCGTCGGAAATGTGACGGGAGGGGACGGTCTCCAGCTCGCCCTCAAGCAGCTGCACCCGGCACTTGCCGCAGGAGCCGTTGCCGGAGCAGGGAGCGTCGATGGCAACATTGCCCCGGCGGGCAAGCTCCAAAAGATTGTCGCCTACGTTGGCTTCCATAACTACCGGCGCGCCGGCTTCAATTTGAAATGTGATTTTCGGCATAAAAAGCCCTCGCTTTTCATAAATTTACACTATCATAGCACAAAAAAGGCAACTTCACAAGTGCCGTAATAAAAAAGAAACGCCACCGGCGGTGGTGCCGGTGGCGAAAGGCTTATTTCAGAATACGGCCCAGCTGTTCAGCGGCTTCGTCGTAGGTGTCAAAGCTGATGACATAGTCACAAAGCGCGGCATTTTTCTCCTCATATTCAATGGCCATCAGACGGTTGACCTTGTCCTCAATAGAGGAATTTTTCCGTAAAATATTGGCCATCAGCGCCTTTTTGTCACGCTTGATGTAAATGGTGGTGACGTTTTTGTAGTAGGTCTTCAGGGACATGGCGCCGCAGATGTCCATGGTGGTCATCACCCGCTTGCCCCGGGAGAGGATCTGCTGAATGTCTGCTTTTTTAGAGCCATAGCCGTGACCGGCATACATGGTCGACTGCAGCATTTCACCGCTGTCGCACATTTTGCGGAAATCCTCCAGCGGGACGTAGTGATACCAATGGTTGACTTCCACGGCGGTGGGATCCTTGGTGGTGTAACTGGTCAGCTTCTCAAAATCGTCGTTTTCTGACAGAAAACGGGTGGCGATCTTGGATTTACCGCTGCTGGAGGGTCCTACCAGAACCACAATATCGGGATGCTCCGGGGCGGTTTGATGGGAAACGGCGGAATAGCTTTCCGCGATCACTTCCACCAGCTTCAGAAATTCATCATAATTGTTCACCGCCAGCATGCCGGTTGCCTCTTGATTCCAAGGACGGCGCATCAGAATGGGATATTTGGCGTTGGACGAGAGAGTGTTGTGCATGGCGTCGTCAAAGAGAATATCGGTATGGATGTTTTCCTTGCGGGCGCCCATATAGATGTGATCGGCAGGGATCTCAGGGAACTCCTCCATGATCCGCTGGGCGCGGATGCCCATAAACTGGGGCGGAACGGCGGTGCAGATAAAGACCTCGGTCATCTGGGTGAGCCGACGTACAAATTCCTTTGCACCTTCATAAACCGGCTGGGTGCGGTAAAATTCCGGGTCGCTGAAATAAGGATAGATGCTGTCGGCACGGGTTCCCAGTTTTCCCCATTTTTCTTTTTCATAAATGGTCATGGGAGGATCAAATCCATATTTTTCGTTTGCCAGCCGAATGGCATAGGAGGTACATTCCATCAAAAGATCGTCAATGTCCAAGGCGGTGGAAAGACGGTATTTTTTATTCATGTTGTCATCTCGCTTTCTTCAAAATATTTGCGCAGGGGAAATTTGTCTGCAAAGAGAAAATATCGGTCGTAAAGCTTTTGGAACGTGCGGATCAAAACGCCGTACAGGAATGCACAGATCACAGTACCGATGCCGATTCCGCGGATCGTCCCGAAAAAGGAAAGACTCAAAACGACAGATACTGCCAAACTGCAGCAATCGTAAACAGTCTTCACGATATGAACAGGCTTGTTGAGCTTGGCGGAAAGCTCCTTTACACACAATTCATATGCTTCCGGGGGGAAATAAGCAGCAAACAGCAGCGCGAGTGCTGCGCAGCATAAAACGGTGCCTACAATATAGAGAAGGATCTGCAGATATGGGTTTTCCGGCAAAAAACCGATCAGCAGCATCGCACCGTCCAGCGCGGAGCCATACACCACAGCAGTACCGAAGGAGAGCAGGTAAATGAGCTTGGCTTTGCGCAGCAACAGCATCATTACGATCAAAACGACTGCCTGCAGTGTATATCCGGCGACACCGAAGGTGAAAAACGGGAAAAATTGAGAGAGCTTCAGGTGCAGTATGTAGGCAGGTGCGACGACCATGGAAATACCAAGATCCCCGTATACAGTCAGTGCTGTGCCGACAGCCAGCAGCGCAAGTGCCAAAAAATAGATAATTTCAGTGTAAAGAACAGCTTTTTTTGTTTGATGCATCTTTCTTTTTTAGTCCTCCTCTCTTATAAAAAAAGCCTACCGATCCGAGGATCGGTAGACAACCATTTAGGGCGGTTTGTAGAGACGCGCAACCATATTTTGCGCATATACCTGTGGGTTACATTATCAGCTTAAGTATATTAACACAGGTTGCACGAAAAAGCAAGTATTTTTTGCCATTTTTTGTGCGATGTTACAATGTGCGCTATACGAATCAATCAGGTGGCGCTGGCTTTCTCAATATATGCCTTGATGGCATCAAAGGACTGATCGCTGATCACATGCTCGATTTTGCAGGCATCCTCGGCGGCGGTCTGCTTGTCGACACCCAGCGTTTCCAGCAGGGAGGACAGCACTGTATGGCGCTCATAGATCTGAGCGGCGATCTGCGCGCCCTTTTCGGTCAGGGACAAAAAGCCGTTCTCGTCCATCAAAACACAGCCGTCCTTTTTGAGAAGACCCACCGCGCGGCTGACGCTGGGACGGGAGTAGCCGAGGGCTTCGGCAACGTCCACACTGCGCACCGCAGGGGCGGTTTTGGAGAGGGTGTAGATGGTTTCGAGATACATCTCTGCAGATTCGTGAATGGACATAGAATTCCTCCGAAAAATATCATATTTTTATTCTACCATGGATGCGCCCATATTGCAAGGGGAGAAAAAATTACGAAAATTTGGAAAAAAGGGATTGACAAAAGAAGGAAGCAGCGCTAAAATGTATGAGGTGTTAGCGGATGCTAACTAATTTTCAGGACGGAAGTTAGCAATCGCTAACGACAGAATTTTTGATTTTCGAATCAGGTGGTAGATATGACTTTAGCAGTTGCAGAGGAAGGCAAAGAGTATATCATTCAGCGGATCGAAACCGACGACGAAGAGCTTGATGCGTTTCTGTTTTCCCTTGGCTGTTACAGCGGCGAACCGATCACGGTGGTCTCTCGCAGGAGAGGCGGCTGTACGGTTTCCATCAAGGATGGCAGATACAACATCGACAATCAGTTGGCAGAAGCGATCATCGTTTGAGGTCAGCGCAGCGGAAATGCCCGCTGCTTGCCTTTTGTGCCGCTGTTAGCAGCTGCTAACGAAATTTGTAATTTTGGCAGTATCAACTGTTATATAAATTGAAGGAGGAATCCATCTATGAGAATTGCTTTTGCGGGCAATCCCAACAGCGGCAAGACCACCATGTACAATGCCCTGACCGGTCGCAATGAAAAGGTCGGCAACTGGGCAGGTGTTACCGTGGACAAAAAAGAGGCACCCATCAAAAAGGTGTACGCAGGAGAGCTGGAGCTGATCGCTGTCGATCTGCCCGGCGCGTACTCCATGTCGCCCTTTACTTCTGAGGAGAGCATCACCAGCTCCTATGTCAAGAACGAGCAGCCTGATGTGATCGTCAACATCGTGGACGCCACCAATCTGAGCCGCTCTCTGTTTTTCACCACCCAGCTGCTGGAGCTGGGCATTCCCGTGGTGGTCGCGCTGAACAAGCACGACATCAACGAGAAGAAGCAGACAAAGATCGATGTAAAAGCACTCTCTGAAAAGCTGGGCTGCCCCGTTGTGGACACCACCTCCACCACCGGCGACGGTCTGAAGGAAGTGGTTCAGGCGGCTGCCGCGCTGCAGGGGAAGACGCAGAAAGCACCCTATGTACAGGGCGACGTTGATCTGACCGACAAGAAGGCTGTCGAGGCTGCTGACCGCAAGCGTTTCCAGTTCGTCAACAAGATCGTCGCCGAGGTGGAAAAGCGTAAGGTTCTGACCAGAAATAAAAATTTCCAAGATAAGATCGACTCTGTCATCACCCATCCCATCCTCGGTCTTCTGATCTTTGCGGCGGTGATGTTCCTCGTGTTCCACATTTCCCAGTCCGACGGAAAGCTGGGTCTTGGTGTTTGGCTTGCTGATCTGCTGGTTGGCTGGCTGGAAGCCTTCCAAGGCTGGGTCGGCGAGCTGGTTTCCGGCGCGTCTCCCATTTTGCAGGCGCTGTTGGTTGACGGCGTTATCGGCGGCGTTGCCGCGGTGGT
>JAZNNV010000155.1:0-2775 GCA_045580465.1 Faecousia sp. | reverse complement strand
TGTGATGAAATTGTCTTCCTAAGCCCGCTTGGCCTCCGACTTCCATGGGTGGTCTGCATCCTGCCTACGAATTCGTCCGTGCCGCCATGGAAGCCGGTAAGAACATCGTCACCTCCAACAAGGCGCTGGTGTGCAGCTTCTACGACGAGCTGCTGCCTCTGGCGATCGACAAGGGCGTCCAGTTCCGCTGCACTGCCGCTGTGGGCGGCGGCATCGGCTGGCTCAGCGAGCTGGGCCGGGTCCGCCGCTGTGAGACCGTCCTGAATGTGGGCGGCATCATGAACGGCACCTGCAACTACATTCTCGACTCCATGACCCGTCTGGGTCTGGGCTACGATGAGGCTCTGAAGCAGGCTCAGTCCCTGGGCTATGCGGAGGCCAAGCCCGCCACCGACGTGGAGGGCATCGACACCTGGCACAAGGTGATTCTTTCTTCCAACATTGGCTTCGGCGTCAGTCTGGATCCCGAAACCGTTCCCGTCACCGGCATCAGCAAGATCACCGCTGAGGACGTGGCCGCCTTCACCGAGCATGGCTACACCTGCAAGCTGATCTCCACCGGCAAATGCGTTGACGGTAAGGTCAGCGCCTATGTCCAGCCCACCCTTGTCAAGCTGGGCGAGCCGGAATCCGCCGTTCCCGCAAACTACAACCTGATCACCCTCGTGGGCTCTGCCTCCGGCAGAATGAGCTTCTTCGGTCAGGGCGCAGGTCGCTATCCCACCGCATACAATGTGGTGCAGGACTGCGCGGATGTCCTCGCCGGCAAGAGCTTCTACGCCCCCTACGGCGAAAAGGTCGCCGCAGAAAACACCGATCTGCTGTGCTACTACGTCAGCGGCGCAGCTGACGCATGGCTGGAAGAAAACAAAAAGGAAAGCTGGGGCGATGCCATCGTCACCGCACCCGTCTCCGTTGAAAAAATGCACGCATGGCGCAAGGCGCATCCCGATGCCTTCATCGCCGCGCTGGCTGAATAACGCATCCGAGAAGGAAGGAATTTGAATATGCTGAAAGTTACAAAATTCGGCGGCTCCTCCATGGCAGACGCCGGTCAATACCAAAAGATCCGCGACATTCTCAATAGCGATCCCGCCCGTCAGGTGGTCGTCGTTTCCGCCGCCGGCAAGCGCAACTCTAAGGACCACAAGATCACCGATCTGCTGTACCTGTGCCACGCGCACGTTCAGTACGGTGTGGACTGCACGCCAATTTTCGAGATGATCACCTCCCGTTATCTGGAGATCCGCGATGAGCTGAAGATCGATCTGGATCTGGAAACGGAATTTGCAGCCCTGAAGAAGCGTCTGGATGCAAAGTCCGTCTCTCAGGATGAGTTGGCAAGCCGCGGCGAGTATTTCTCCGCCAAGCTGATGGCTGCCTACCTCGGCTATCGCTTCATCGACTCCGCTGACTGGGTATTCTTCGGCATGGATGGCGCTGTAGACCAGAAGAAGACCTACGACGCGCTGAAGGCGCTGTTTATCCCCGGTCAGGGCGTTGTGATCCCCGGCTTCTACGGTTTGCTGCCCGACGGCAATATCCGTACCTTCACCCGCGGCGGCAGCGACATCACCGGCGCATTGGCAGCCGCAGCTCTGGATGCGGATGTCTACGAAAACTGGACTGACGTTTCCGGCATCCTGATGGCCGACCCCCGCATTGTGGACGATCCTCAGGCGATCCCCGAGGTCACCTACAACGAGCTGCGCGAGCTGAGCTACTCCGGCGCGCAGGTGCTGCACGAGGGTACCATCTTCCCCGTCCGTGAGAAGAATATCCCCCTGAACATCCGCAACACCAACGCTCCCGAGGATGCAGGTACCATGATCAAGGAGTCCTTCGACACTCCCGCCGATCCCGACCGCTTCATCACCGGCATCACCGGAAAGAAGGATTTCACCATTCTGTCCATGAGCAAGCGGGGCATGAGCAATCAGGTCGGCGTGCTGCGTAAGGTGCTGACCGTTCTGGAGCGCCACAATATGAGCGTTGACTATGTTCCCAACGGCATCGACAATGTTTCTGTCGTGCTGCCCACCAGCGCGATCGCACCCCACCTCTACACCATTCTGGGCGAGATCCAGAAGGAAGTAGAGCCTGACAGCCTGGATGTCCACGATCAGATTGCTGTCGTCGCCGCTGTCGGTCGCCACATGGCATTCCGCCCCGGTATCTCCGGCAAGGTCTTCGCCGCATTGGGCGAGGCAGGCATCAACATCCGCATGATCAATCAGGGTCCCGACGAGCTGAACCTGATCTTCGGCGTTGACAACAAGGACTTCAAAGAAGCAATCCGCGTGCTGTATACCAGCTTTGTAAAATAAGGAGGAAATCCACATGAAAACTTATACTGTTGCGGTCCTCGGCGCTACCGGCGCTGTGGGTCAGGAAATGATGAAGGTGCTCGCTGAGCGCAACTTCCCCGTGGGGAAGCTGATCCCTCTTGCAAGCGCCCGCAGCGCAGGCAAGACCCTCAGCTTCAAGGGCGAGGAGATCGTCATTCAGGAAGCCTGCGATGCCGCTTTCGAGGGCGTTGACATTGTCCTCGGTGCTGCTGAAAATGACATCGCCAAGAAGTTCGCCCCCGCCATCGTCAAGGCAGGTGCTGTCTTCGTTGACAACTCCTCCGCTTTCCGTATGGATCCCAGCGTTCCGCTGATCGTTCCCGAGGTCAACGCAGAGGACATCAAGAACCACAAGGGCATCATCTCCAACCCCAACTGCTCCACCATCATCACTATCACCGCTGTCAATGCCCTCAATTCCATCGCC
>JAZNNV010000154.1:0-1715 GCA_045580465.1 Faecousia sp. | reverse complement strand
AAACAAACACTTCACGGACTGCCTTGGAGCAGCCCTCGTCCATGGTAAATCTGGCGCGATCCCAATCGCAGGATGCTCCCAGCTTCTTCTGCTGCTGAACAATGCGGTTGCCGTACTTGTGCTTCCAGTCCCAAACGCGCTTCAAAAACAGCTCACGACCCAGATCGTAACGGGTCAGACCTTCCTTACGAAGCTCCTCTTCCACCTTGATCTGCGTTGCGATACCCGCGTGGTCAACACCGGGCACCCAAAGTGCATCGTAGCCCTGCATTCTCTTGAAACGGATAATGGTGTCCTGCAATGTTGCATCCATTGCGTGACCCATGTGCAGCTGACCCGTGACGTTCGGGGGCGGCATCACGATGGTAAAGGGCTTTGCGCCTTCCTTGTTCTGAGGACGGAAGTAGCCCTTCTCCTCCCACATGGAGTAAATTTCATTTTCTACCTGCTGAGGCTCATAGACCTTCGGTAATTCTCTTGCCATAATGATCTCCTTTCAAAAAAGAGACGTCCCGAGTCAAACTGACTCAGGACGAAAATCTACATTTCCGCGGTACCACCTGAATTTCCGTAAAAAACGGACACTCTTGCTGCTGTAACGGGCAGACCCGCACTTCCCTACTGCATTCAGGAAGCAAGCTCCGAAGCGACCATCCCGGTGTTGCATACGGGCTTGCACCAACCGCCCGCTCTCTGAAAAGTAACTGCCGGAAACCTCTTCATCAAAACTTTTACCGACGATAAATGTACCATATTTGCCTGAATATGTCAATAATAAAATCATACTTGTTGCATTTATCAAAAGGCTATTGTATAATGATA
The DNA here is from genome assembly GCA_045580465.1 of Faecousia sp. GTDB lineage: Bacteria > Bacillota > Clostridia > Oscillospirales > Oscillospiraceae > Faecousia. The sequence continues at coordinate 893 of JAZNNV010000154.1, read as the reverse complement.
AAAACGCAAACAAAATCCGATAGGAGCGCTGATTATGAAGCTATCCCTTGTTGTTCCTTGCTATAATGAGGCAGATAACGTTAAAAACTTCCACGACGCGGTGGTCACCGCCTTTGAAGGCTGCGGATATGATTATGAGATCGTATTTATTGACGACGGCAGCCGTGATGCCACGCTGCACAATTTGAAGAAGCTGCACGCCGCGCAGGTCTGTCCCGTTAAGGTGATCTCTTTTTCCCGAAACTTCGGCAAAGAAGCCGGTCTTTATGCCGGTTTGAGCCATGCAGACGGTGAATATATCTCCCTGATCGATGCGGATCTGCAGCAGCGCCCGGAGATCGTGCGGGATATGGTCGCATACCTCGAGGAAAACCCCGATTATGACATGGTTGCTGCTTATCAGGACCGGCGTGGTGAGAGCAAAATTCTCTCATTCTTCAAGAAAGCCTTCTACTCTGTCATCAACCGCCTTTCCGATGTGACACTTCACAACGATGCCAGCGATTTCCGCACCTTCCGCAGAAGTGTTGCCGAAAGCATCCTGCAGCTTGGGGAATACACCGCTTCAGCAAGGGCATTTTTGCATGGGTCGGTTATCAGACCCACTTTATCCCCTACACCGCCTGCGAGCGTGTCGCCGGCACAACAAAATGGAGCTTCCGCAAGCTCTTTAACTACGCGATCGACGGCATCATCGGTTTCTCGACAAAGCCTCTGCGTATCGCAACCTATTTGGGTTCGCTGACCGCAATCGCCGCGCTGATCTACCTGCTGGTGGTGGTCATTCAGAAGCTGTGTGTCGGCATTGACATTCCCGGCTATGCAACACAGATCGTGCTGATCCTCTTCCTTGGCAAGTCGGATCGTAGCCATGTCGTTCTGTGAGCCAAGGA
>JAZNNV010000153.1:0-5038 GCA_045580465.1 Faecousia sp. | reverse complement strand
GCGACCCCGCCGAGGTAGCACTCCTTTTCGTGGTCATAGTGCTTGTACCAGACCGTAATGCTGCGCCGCTGGGAACTGTGATTGACCACCGTCAGGCTCTCACCAAAGCCCACGTACCGCACCTGTTCATCCCGCTGATCGCTCTGCCAGCGGATACTCAACTCCCGGCAATCCGTGACCACAGACTCCTGATAAGCACTTCTCTGTTTCTCAAGGATCAGGCATCTGCCTCCCGGCGGCAGGTAGTAGACGAAAAAGTAAAGCTGCTGTCCCTCCTGCTCCAGCGCAATTGCCCCAAAGCGTACGGTTTGCCCCTGCGGATTGTAGAGCATCAGCGCCGTGACATCGCTTACCTGCTCATCAGAGCCATCCTCATAAAATGTACCCGTATAGTTGACTGTTCCCTCCACAACCAGTCCGCTGGCAAGTGTGAAAGGAAAATGCAAGCCCTGCGGTTCAGACGTATCCGTCGGTATTGTTTCCTGCGGCAGTTCACCTGCCTCGCCGGCGCTTCCGCCCGGCGCAAGCAACCATGCCAACACGCCGCCCAGCACAACTGCGATCACCAGTATACGCCGCCAAATCCGCTTCATTCGTCCCGCTCCCCTTTGCCGCACATTTCATCACATCGGCATTATAAAGCAGCGGTCGTGACTGTTTCAAGGGAAAGCACGTGGATTCTGACAGCGGCATTGATGAAACGCTCGACAAAATTGCGATTATGTGGACAAACTTCATGTTTTGTTTGTTTTTTCCACGAGATTTCTTTAATTTTGCGTGCATCCTAATTTCGGAGGGATGCAGATGAAGCGAAGAATTGCAGTTATTTTTCTTTCCATGATCCTTGCCCTGATCACCGCTGGTTGTGCTCATTTGCAGCGCCCCTCTGAAACAGAGGCTTACCGCGTCGTGACGCAAATTGATGTCCGTTATCAGAAAGATCGGATCGTTTCCGAGGGGAGCTTCTTCGATCCCGAGAAAATGCAGAAGATCCTCTATTATCTTCGCAGCATTTCTCCTTATGGGACGCCCACAGAAGACCCGGAGCAAGCAAGCGGGAGCAATTTTTATATTACACTACGCTATTCGGACAACACCCAAAAGGTCTACCAGCAGCGGGACAACCGCTTCATGCGCATTGATAGCGGTCCATGGAAGCGCATCGACCCGAAACGTGCCAACATGCTCATTCAAATTCTGGAAACCATGGACAGCGACACCGAAGATGCAACGCAAGCACCTTTTCTGATGCCAGACACATAACAAAAATGCAGATGCTTGTGAAGTGACATCAAGAAGTCAGACAAATATCTCTAACTCAATTTGTGCTCTCCCTTGCCGTGTTGATAGAAGAAATAAGCATCACTCTAATGCTCGTGCATGCGGAATCAAGCGCTTTATAATCGTTTTCAGTAATATAATTTGTTTTATATAAAAGCTCTAGCCAATATCCCGTTTCATTTGCTTCCTTGAGCGCGATTTGGAGTTTGGCAATAAAATCTGCTTTACCGTGAGCATACTGCGCCTCGCGAATGTATGCGCCAAGAGAGGTGGCCCTTCTGCCGATTTGGGTGGATATTATGGATTCTCGTTTTTCCTTCAAGAATTTTACAAGATTTATGATTTGAACCGCAAAATTCATAGATTGAACAGACAATTTGTCGTTTCTCATAACATCACATCTTTCGGTATAAGTATATCATATCTATCTTCTTTATCAATGAAGCATTGCCGTTGGCAACATGAAGCGGCAACTGCAATAAATTTCCGTTGCCATGAAGTGTTCCGCAAGCGGAACATGAAGCGAAGCGCGCATCCTCATGTGGCGAAGCCACGCTTCATAGCCGACGGCTACTTCATTAGCGAAGCGTCTTCATGCGCCGCAGGTGCGCTTCATTCAAAAAACGCACCTTTGTCGGTAGACAAAAGTGCGTTTTTTGTTGGAGCGGGTGACGAGGCTCGTTTGCATTTTCGCCTTCAGCAAAAACTATGGTTGCGCTCCGTCCAGCCGTCGCGCGCAACAGTCCCCCGGACTGTTGCATTTGAGATCTTCGGGCCTCTGCCGCTTTCCCGATAAAAAGAAAAAAGCCGCCCTTGGCGACTTTTTTCTTTTTATGGAGCGGGTGACGAGGCTCGAACTCGCTACCTCCACCTTGGCAAGGTGGCGCTCTACCGGATGAGCTACACCCGCGGAACAAAAGGTATTATAGCAGAAATTCCGCAAATGTCAATACCTTTTCGTCCAATTTATGATATTTTTTCTCTTGCCAGCGGATACTGAGAGTAATCCCATACATAGCCGCTCATCTCTTCGCCTGCGTATACGCGGAACTGCCCTGCTTCCCTGCTGCGCAGCAGATCGATATGATACCACTCGCCGTCGATCTGCAACACATTCCAAGTGCAAAGCTCACCATTGCGCGTTCCGATCACGACATTGCACTCCAAATCCAGAGTGCGGCACATAGCAGCATAAACCGCGGCAAAGGCGCGTTCATCACCGACACCGTGTCGCAGCAAGCTATACGCAGGTGTGATGGAGGTACTGATCTCGTAAGAGGAATAGCGGTTCATCAAAAAGTCGTACAGCTGCTCATAGCGCTCCGACTCCGATGCGTTGGGATCAACGGACTGCTCTGCCGAGTTGAACACCACCGCCACATGGGACTGCATCACCCGAAGGGAATCCCGGCTGGTCTGGTAGGTAAACTTGATCTCCACGATCTGCTTCATGCCTTTTTCAGGGTAGCTGTTGACTGTGACCTCCGGCTCCTCGATGACCTGCTGCGGATTGTTCAGCGCATAATCAGCAACGATCTGTGCGTAATCCGGCTGTCCCCAGCTTTCACAGTAGAACACCACGCCGGAAGAACATGCATTCAGTTGTTCTTCGATCAGCAGCTTTGCCTCTTCCACGTCCTTAACCGCATGGATCGTCTTCACATCCACTCTGTTCTGCCGATAGGAGATCTGAACATGGATGGCGCTTTGACCGCTGCTGGTGCCGATCTCATAACGGATACCCTCAACAGCATAGACCGCATAGGGATTTGTCCGGCAGACCTCATCGATTGCCTTGATCATATCCGCTTCCGCATCCTTCCCGGAAGGATAGAGAATTGTAAACACCGCACTTTCCGTGCCGTTCTTGACCATTGCGATCAGTTCCATTTTGGTCTGGAAATAGTTAGCGATCGTCGCCGACGGCGTATTGATCTGCTCGTTCGGCTCCGTATGGGGAACTACAGAAGAATAATTTCCGTTCAGCCAAGCACTGCAGCCGCTGAGAAGCAGACAGATCACGATGATCACAACGATTGATTTTTTCATGCAATTCCCCTCCTTATTTCATCAAACTTCAAAGCTGATCTGCTTGTCCGGCGCATCCTCCGGCTTCAGCAGCGCGCCTGCCGAGGGAAGCGTTCTGGTACGGTAACGGCTCTGATTGACAATGCCGCTTTCACTCAAGCGCACTGCTTCGGTTACCGCCGCCTTCTTCTTAATGCTGACCACCGAAACGCCGATGGTGTTGCGGCTGGTCTTGGGCAGCAGCTGTGCCGTCGAGAAGATGACCGCCCGGTTGTCGGTGGTATAGACTGCCATCTGGGTATCCTCAGAAAGGGCGCAGATGGTCTTGACGGGACTCTTGTCGGCGTAAGCACCCGTCAGCTTCTTGCGGTTTGTCTTGGTCTCATAGGCGCTCAGCGGCACCTTTGCGACCTTGCCGTTTTCAAAGAAGAACAGCACAAAGCCCTTGTAATCGCCGGGCAGTACCACCTGCACCACATTTTCACCCTGCTCCATCCCCAGTTTTCCTGGCAGATAATCGCCCAGCAGGGATGCCTTGCCGTCTTCAAAGTCAGCAAGACGGGTCTTGTAGCACTGGAAGCGGTCTGTAAAGACCAGCAGCTCCGCGCGGTTGGTCGTTTCCACGGAGAATTGCAGGCTGTCGCCTTCCTTGAACTTCTGCTCACCGCTCATGCGCAGCGACTGGGGCGTGATCTTCTTGAGATAACCCTCCTTGGAGATAAAGAGCGTAACGGGATAATCCGGCACCTGCTCGATCTCCTCTTCCTCTTCCGCCTGCGCAATTTCGTAGATAATTTCGGTCTTGCGGGGCTGACCGTACTTGTCCGCCACCTGCTTCAGCTCATCGATGATCAGCTTCTGCAGCTTTGCATGGCTCTTCAGAGTACCGCGCAGATCCGCGATTTCCTTTTCAAGATCAGAAATCGCCTTGGTCTGCTTGAGGATATATTCCTTGTTGATGTTGCGCAGCTTGATCTCCGCAACGTAGTTTGCTTGAATTTCGTCGATGCCGAAGCCGATCATCAAATTGGGAATGACCTCCGCATCCAGCTCTGTCTCACGGATGATCTTGATCGCCTTGTCGATGTCCAGCAGGATGCGCTCCAGACCCTTCAGCAGGTGCAGGCGCTCTTCCTTTTTGCCGATCTGGTAGAACAGCCGACGCTTGATGCAGTCGGTGCGCCACGCCGTCCACTCCTCCAGAATCTCGCCCACGCCCATGACCCGGGGCATACCGGCGATGAGGATGTTGAAGTTACAGGCGAAGCTGTCCTGCATGGGGGTCAGCCGGAACAGCTTTTGCATCAGCTTTTCCGGGTCCACCCCACGGCGCAGATCGATGGTCAGCTTCAGACCGCCCAGATCCGTTTCGTCACGCATACCGGCGATTTCCTTGATCTTGCCGGCCTTGATCAGCTCCGCCACCTTGTCCATAATGACCTCCGTAGCGGTGGTATAGGGGATCTCCGTAATTTCGATGAGATTTCCCTCTTTTACATAGCGCCACTTGGCCCGGAGCTTAAAGCTGCCGCGGCCGGTGGAATAGACTTCCCGGGTGGCCGCCTCGTCAAAGAGCAGCTCCGCGCCGGTGGAGAAATCCGGGCCAGGCAGAGTCTCCAGAATATCGTGATCCGGATTCTTCATCAGGGCGATGGCGGTATCACAGACCTCCTTCAAGTTGAAGGAGCAGATATTGGATGCCATACCGACGGCAATACCCTGGTTTGCG
>JAZNNV010000152.1:0-23217 GCA_045580465.1 Faecousia sp. | reverse complement strand
TACAGCAATACTCGCATGACCAGCTACAGCAGAAAGCGAGGTACACACGGATAGGCAAAGGGTAGATAGTGAGAATATCAAAGGCTCTCAGGATTTCACGATCCTGGGAGCCTTCTCTTTTTCTATTCGACAAGATATTAGCGATTACCGACTGATTCGGTGTCGTTCGCCACCAAAGCATCCGTTTCGTTCTCTCAACTCTCAACAATGAAACGGAGGCTTTTTTGTGAAACAAATCAATCTGAGGAAGATTTATCCCCATTGCACTGTGGATCGTATGGTCGATGTTCCTGATGATGTTGCCAGCCTGATCTGGGCTTCTGAACGGGCTGAAAAGGCATATGAACGGAAACTGTGGCGCTATCAAGCGATTGTATCGTTGGATCATCCCGGCTTTGCTGCTTTTGCAGCGGATTGCTATTCGCCTTCTGCAGAAGATGAGTACGAAAAACAAGAACAGTATAACTTTCTTCAGCAGGCGCTTCGTAGCATCCCCGACTACCAGGCAGAAAGGGTTATTGCTCATATTGTATTTGGAAGGTCGATTACTGAAATAGCTGATGCCGAAGGGGTTACAAAGCAATCCGTATATATCGGGATCAAGCGTAGTATGCTCAAAATCAAAGAAAATTTTCTGAAACTCCAAAATGAGGTCTGACAAATGGCCTGTTTTTGTCATATCTATTGAAAGGAGTTTTCTTCTTTCGATAGCACCTTGAAAACTTCACAGCCAATGTTACGGGTACGAACCCATGAAGCGAGCGGTATATGGAGCGGCGCGATGACGGCTTTGCCAGAGCGATAAACGTGATCCATATGACTCTGATGTGGCAATCAGGGCGTGATGACACTTCATGGCGATAATGATACTTCCACACGGCCCTCCACAGACTGGAGAGGGAGTCCCTGCGGTATGCGCTTGTTCAGAGTGCGGCGGTACAGGTGGGGCTATGATGCGGTAAAGCTGGCTGCAGCCCGTAACATCTTTCGCAGAACCTTTTTGAACTCTGGAAAATCAATTTCCAAGAAAATTCTTCTTGTCACAACAATAACATAAACATTCGCAACATTGACGCCCTGGTACTGCATCAGATACAATGAGCTTACCTGCTCACCTATTAATAAGGTAGAAAGGAGGTTCAATGCACAACGATGCAGTACCAGGCGCAGAAAGGAGTACCAAATGACTTCTATCAGCGCTTGCAGCGGTATGGGGCAACGAACATACACTGCTGAACAAGTAGCCGAAATCCTTGGCATCAGTGTCCGCAAAGCATACTACTTTTGCGAATCAACAACTGAGTTCAAAGTGATGCGGATCGGAAAAAGATGTCTGCGGATTCACAAAGAATCCTTTGATAACTGGTTCAATCGCCAGTAAGCTTTTCTGACGCATCAGGAAAGGATGGCTATTATGGCAACCTATACCGTACGAGGCACTGCACACAATATCATTTATACTTATACCGATGAAACGGGCAAAAAGAAACAGCATTGGGAAACCTACTCAACCGAACTGGAAGCGATGCAGCGTAAAGCCTATATTGATTACCTTCAAAAGGCGAAGCTGCACCAGGAGATCCTGAAAGCTGTTGTTGAGTACAAGCGCAAGCGTGAGCTTGAGCGGGCGATCAATGAACAGTTCCGGGTTCCTGCCCCGGTTGTAGAGGTTCCGAGCGGGACTGGCGACGATAACATGACGAAGACCTTCCGGGAGTTCGCAGAAAAGTGGCTGCCTTTCCATGCGAGAAAAGAGCGCTTCTCTCCAAACTCCTATGACAGCTACCGCAGCAATCTGGAGAATCATATCTATCCTTTCTTCGGTGATCGGGTAATGAGTTCAATTACCGCAGAGGATATTGATAACTTCATTGACCATCTCAGCATGAAACCATGCAGAGGGCCAAAGAGCTATGGCAAGCGTCTGGATAACATTCCCACGTTATCTTCCAGCTCCGTGAAGAAGTGTTACACCGTTCTGATGGCGGGCTTTGAAACTGCCCTAAAGTGGCACTACATTGCCTCTATCCCTCATGTTACCGCACCGGCAGAAAAGAATGTCAAGCGGCGGGCATGGGAAGCGGGTAGGGTATATGAAGTGCTGCAGAGTATTCAGGAGGACAAGCTTCTTCATCTGGTGGTTCATCTCGCCTTTGTCTGTTCCCTCCGTGCCGGTGAGATCGCTGGTATTGATATTCGCACCATTGATGTCCGTGACAGGTGCTTGTGGATTACCAGACAGGTTCAGCGTGTATCGGATACCGCATTGAGCGTTTTGCCCAAGAATGAGATCATCAGGGTTTTCCCCAAACTGATCCATACCTCTAAAAGCAGTTTGATTCTGAAAGGCCCCAAGACAGAAGACAGTCACCGTAAACAGTACCTGACCGTCCCGCTGATCCGAGAGATTCAGGAGCGGTTGGCTGAGATCGAAGCGAATAAGCGCTTCTTCGGCTCAGAGTACCATGATTACGGCTTGCTGATCTGTCAGCCGGACGGAAGGCCGATTGACCCGAAGAATCTTGAGAGCGCATTCCGTGAGCATCAAGCCCGGATCAGCATTCCCTATGAGGAGAGAGTTGATATTCAAGGTCTTCGCAAGTCTGGTCAGATGCATAAGGTTCGTCTGTCGAAGAACGACTATCAGCTTGTTGCTGAGAGTGCCGGTCAATCGCCGGAAGTTCTGATGAGTAACTATAATGAAGCGCTCGATTCTGAAAAGCGCGCATTGTCCAGGATGGTGGAAGGGAGCTTCTACCCCCAGCAAGAATCAGAGCAAGCTCAGACCGATGAAGTATCGGAGCTGGTCGCAAGACTTCAACAGAACCCCGATCTGCAGCGTCAACTTCTTCAGAATCTGCTGCTCGGTGCAGTTGGTGCAGAAGCAAGCACCCAATGCAAAGATATTTCGCGTTTAGCTGGTTTTGTTAGCTGAGAGGGCTGCATATTCAGCCAATGAATAATCTCACCGAACCAGTTTCCACGAAATATTAGCTGGAAAACAGGAAAACCGCCCGGAAATTAGCTGCAACAGACAGCCGATTCCGGGCGGTGGGAGAGGACGGATCAGGAACGGAAAAGTCCTGAAACCCTTGAAAACACAAAGAAAATCGCCTCTGCGGAATGTCCACAAGAGGCGATGATCTGGAGCTGATGACCGGATTTGAACCGGTGACCTCATCCTTACCAAGGATGCGCTCTACCTACTGAGCTACATCAGCACAGGCTGTATAAAGTTGCTGCGACGCTGCATAGAGTGAATCCTTACCAATGCCACACAGGCAGTGGTGAGAGATGCATGAGCATGAATAGTAGCGCACGGAGTGCAACTTCTGCAGCGTGGTATCTGCATCGTGTGCATTGTGTGTATGAATAGGTGTCATAACTGCCAGTAGTACTGATTAGCAGGTGATTAGCTACTGGAAATTGAAACGGATTTCAGGTATAGCAGGGTATTTACTCCCAGCCGAAAACATTGTCGAAGGGTGATTTGCCCTCGGATTTACCTGAAATGCGTATAACTGCAAGACGTTCAAAACTGGACGTCTATTTTTTATGCTCAAAAGGAGGTTATTCCCATGGCGATCCGAGGCGGGTTTGACGCAATGAGGCTCCTGATGGAAGAACCGGAGAACGATCAGTATGACAGCGGCGCAGACGGCATTCTTCCTGAGTGCCGGTCATGTCGGCTGCATCGACCGTTTGACCCCGTTCAGACCTGCGTGTATCGCTACTGCCCCTATTCCGTCGATGAGGTATCGACCCTGCGCACCCAGCCGTTGCGGGTGGTGATTGTTGCCCCCGGCGTTTTGAGGGAGGTGAATCAGAATGAATGCGTCTGTCATCGCAATAGCCAATCAGAAGGGCGGCGTTGGTAAAACGACCACCGCAGCCAATCTGGGGATTGGTCTTGCCCAGGAAGGCAAGAAAGTACTGTTGGTTGACTGCGATCCGCAGGCCAGCCTGACGATCAGCCTTGGCTACGCTCAGCCTGACCAGCTTCCCACCACGCTCTCCACTTATATGGTGAAGGCACTCAACGACGAGGCAATGCCTCCCGGTGAAGGGATTCTGCATCACCCCGAAGGCATCGACCTGCTTCCTGCCAGCATTGACCTTGCCAGCATGGAGCTGCGGCTGATCAGCGCAATGAGCCGCGAAACTGTTCTCCGCAAGGTGCTCAAGCCCCTGAAAAAGCAGTATGACCATATTCTGCTGGACTGTATGCCCTCGCTGGCTCTCCTGACGATAAATTCCCTGACTGCGGCTGATCGGGTCCTGATACCTGTCCAGCCGCATTATTTATCGGCGCGAGGACTGGAAGAACTGGCGAAGTCCATTGATCAGGTTCGGCGTGACATCAACCCGAAGCTGAAAATTGACGGCATCCTGCTGACGATGATGGACAATCGCACCGTATACGCCCGCGAGATTGCTTCCCTGATGCGTGAGAGCTACGGCAGGAAGCTCAAGGTGTTTGACACCGAGATTCCCCATTCTGTCCGTGCGGCAGAGATCAGCGCAGAAGGCAAAAGCATCTTCACACATGACCCCAAAGGCAAGGTGGCGACCGCTTACCGCGCCCTGACGCAGGAGGTGATGCAGATTGAAAAGCAGCGCGCGACACGTCAAGCTGGCCTCAGTCGATGAGCTGTTCACATCTGACACGGAACGGGAAAAGGTGGAGCAAATCCCCCTGACCGATCTTCATCCCTTCGTAAATCACCCCTTCCGGGTGGTCAACGACGATAAGATGCAGGACACAGCCGAAAGCATCAGGGAATACGGTGTGCTTGTCCCGGCCATTGCCCGCCCACGGGAGGACGGCGGCTACGAACTGGTATCCGGGCATCGTCGCCATTTCGCCTGTCAGCTGCTGGGGCTTGAAACCATGCCGGTGATCGTCCGTGATCTGGACGATGACGCCGCTACCATCATCATGGTGGACAGCAACATTCAGCGTGAAACCCTGCTCCCCAGCGAGCGGGCATACGCCCTGAAAATGAAGCTGGACGCCATAAAACGGCAAGGTTCCCGTTCCGATTTAACTTCTGTGCAAAATGCACAGAAGTTGTCCGCCGAGAAAGTTGCCGATGAAGCTGGCATGAGCCGCGACCAGGTACGCCGTTTCATCCGTCTGACAGAGCTGATTCCAGAGCTGATGACGAAGGTGGATAACAAGGAAATCGGCGTCACACCTGCGGTTGAGCTTTCCTACTTGACGCAGGAAGAACAGGTTCTGCTTCTGGATGCGATGGAGAGCGAACAGGCCGTGCCATCCCACTCTCAGGCGTTGCGGCTGAAGAAATTCAGCCAGGAAGGCGCTCTTTCCATAGACGTCATGCGGGCGATCATGAGCGAGGAAAAGAAAGTCGATACCGACAAGGTTGTGATTCCCATCAAGGAAGCAGCCAGATTCTGTCCGAAAGGCTATGATTCCCAGCAGATCACCGACTACATCATGCGAGTGTTGGAGCGGGTGTGGCGTCAGAAACAGCGTCAAGCGCAGCAAACCCGGTAAATTCAAGGAAAGGAAGGTATTTCAATGGGTTCTCGTAAACGGCGGGATTCATTCACCGTCATCAGCAACATCCCCCTCCGCGATCCCGACCTGTCGCTGAAAGCGAAAGGTTTGTTCTGTGTCATCCGTTCTCTGCCCGACGATTGGGAGTATTCCCTGCGTGGGCTTTCCCACATCTGCGTAGAGGGCATTGACGCCATCCGCGAAGGTGTCAAGGAGCTGGAACGGGCTGGCTATCTTCATCGGGAGCGCAGCCGCAAATCCAATGGCAAGTACACCACGATGAAGTATGTGATCCACGAAAAGCCGCTGGAACCCCATATGGCGGAAACTGCCACGGTGGAATCTTCCGAACCGGAAAAATCACCCTCGGAAGATTCAACTGAGGATGACCATCCACAGGGTACGGCAACGGCGGCTGACTCAACGTTGACTCCTTCTGCGTTGACCGGTGCAAGACAATCAAAGAAAGATAGATCAAACACCGATCAAAAAAAGAAAAAAGAAAAAAATACGTATCCATCAAGTACGGAGGTATCAAATCCATATCAATCAATCAGAGGGCAGGAGAAGGGGTGGTCAGGAGTACCTGTCGCACAGCTCTGTGAGATCGTGAAGCAGCACATCAGCTATGACATCATGTGTCAGGAGTATGACAGTAAGCGGCTTGACGAGATCGTCGCTCTGATTGTTGAGGTTCTTTGCAGCAAGGCAGACATATTCAACATCGCCGGTGAGGATTACCCGGCTGAGTTGGTTCACAACCGTCTGCTGTCGCTGAACAGCCTGCATATCCAGTACGTTTTTGAGTGCCTTAACAAGAACACCAAGGCAATCTACAACATCAAAACGTATCTGCTCGCCACGCTGTTCAACGCCCCCGCCACCATCAGTAACTACTACGACGCCAGAGTGCGTTATGACTTTTCACATTGACAGGAGGTATAACCATGTCTAAGAACAATCGCAACAAGCGCAGCACCACCACCGTCGTACTGGCGGTCATTCTCCTTCTCTTCGGCCTGTTTGCCATCGGCGGCTCCTACTGGATGCAGGAGAACGAGATCAGTCAGGGCGCTCAGGAGTACGAAAACATGACCCTGGAACTCAAGCAGCCAACTGAGGATTCCAAGGCAGAAACCGGCGTGATGGATGTCCCTGTTGAGGACGACCAGACCGTGACCGACGCCTCTGCCGAGGATGCCGAGAGCATCGAGGACGCCACCGAACAGACCGAAGCTGGCGAGGAACCTGCTGCTGATACCGAAAACGAGGCTGACAGCGACACCCAGCAGGACGATCAGGAGCTGTCCGAGCATGACAACACCGACCTGAAGGAGCCTGTCACCGTCCCTGTGGAGTCCGACCAGTCTTCCGGCAAGGCTCCTGTGGTTGACAAGCCCGTTGTGAAACCCGGTCAGGCTGCTTCCAGCGGCAATACCGGTGCCGATCTGAATGCCTGCAAGGCGATCAACAAGGACTTTATCGGCTGGCTCCAGATCCCCGGCACCGATGTGGATTATCCTGTGGTGCTGACCAACGATGTGGACTACTATCTGGATCACACCTTCAACGGCAAGGAAAGCATTATCGGCTGTCTGTTCTCTCTGGGCAAGTCCGATTACCAGACCCCCAGCCAGAACATTGCCGTGTACGGTCATCACATGCGCCGCAGCCGTGCCACCACTATGTTCCAGCCCCTGCACAACTACAAGGATTCCGGTTTCTATGCTTCTCACAAGACCATCAACTACGACACCCTGTATGGTTCTGACACCTACACCGTGTTTGCCGTCATCAACAAACGTGAGTGCGACTGGGATGTGTCCACCGCCGATTTCGCTTCTGCTACTGACTTCCAGGCGTTCATTGACCGCGCCGTTGAGTGGTCCATCTATGATACCGGCGTCACTGTGACTGCGGATGATCACATCCTGACCCTTGTCACCTGTGATCGTGACTACAACTCCGAGGATGGACAGCTGGTGATTATGGCCGTGAAGGATTAACCGAACGTGCCATTCACAAATAAAAACAAGGAGGTTCTCATGAGAAACACGTCGATCCTGACCAGGGTGCTTGCTCTTGTCCTTTCGGTGGTTCTTGTTCTGACGGGGATGCCCATGGCAGTCTTCGCAGAAGAGATCGCCACGCCCACGGAACTGGAGCAGCCGGAGGAAAACGCCACCGCCACGGAAGAAGTGGTGGAAGAAGTGCCGGTTACGGAAGAAGAGCAGCCTGCGGAAGAGGAGGTTCCCGCAGAGGGTGAAGCCCCTGTGCTTGATGATTCCCAGCTTCCTGCGGATGTAGTGGACGAGCTTGTGCCGTCCGATGATCCGGTAGAGGAAGCCCCCGAAGATCTGCCTGCCGACGATGGCGAGCAGGAAGAACTGCCCGATCAGGAGGAGATCCCGGAGGAAAACGCCGACGAGATTCCCCCTGTCGAGGATGAAATCATCGTAGAAGACGAGCCTGCCGACGATATGCCGGAGGAAGAAGAACTCTACTTCGAGGATGAAATCGCCACCGAACTGGAAGAAATCACCGAGGATGAGCATCCTGTCAAGGTGATGCTTGATGCTTCCGGCCATGCCTATGTGATGACCGATTATGCGGTAAGCGCATATGCCGACGCTGACCTTCAGGAGTATATGTGCAGCATCGCTCCCGGCAGCGCACTCCTGGTGACTGCTTTCATCGAGCTGGATGCCATGGATGTGCTGGAAGTGCAGTTCATGGCTGATGCCTGTGAGCTGGCCTATGTGGATGCCGCCGATCTGCCTGACGCCGTTCTGACGGATGATGATCTGGCAATCCTGTACCAGACCGCCCCCTTCGCTCTGATCCTGCTGGATGGCATGGAAGCGGCTGTCTTCGCGGCAACCGTGGAATATCCCATCGAGGATGAACAGCCTGTTGAGGTTGTGCCGCCCGTTGAGGATATTCCTGTGGAACAGCCCACCGAGGAAGATGCGGTGGTCGAAGCACCTATCGAAGACCCCATTGAGCAGCTGCCGGAGGAATCCGGTGATGAACTCCCGGAGGAAGATCCCCTTCCCGTAGAGGATGAGGAGCTTCCCGGTGAGGTTGTCGTAGATCCCGAAGGTGAAATCCTGCTCCCCGAATATGGCGAACTGCTTCCTGATGCGTCCGAAGAAATGACTGAGGACGAACAGGAGCCTGTTGATGAAGTCTGGGTTGCCCAGGAAGGCGACTTCGTGCTGGTCAGTCCTGATACACGAGCCTTTCTGTCCGTGGATGATACCGCAGCCGAGGATTACGAGGGCGATCTGGCGATTGGCTTCTTCGTGAACGACGCTGCTGTTCAGGTGGAAACCGTGGAACAGGATTCCCTTGACCGCTGGTGGTATCGCATCACGTTCATGTACGGCGATGACCATGCGGACGGCACCCTGAAGTGGACGGACTTCGACACCCTGTATGTGCTGGCAGAAGAAACTGAATACACCGACGCCCAGGACTTTTACGTCACCGACTATGCTTTTCCCTTCGCTCCCCGTGCGATGACTTTCAGTCTTCGCTCCACTACGGCGATGAATGGCTTCAGCCTTCGTGACATCAGTGCAAGCCTGGGCAATTTCTATGCCGGTCAGACCGGTCTGCATGGCAGTTCCGGCAGGGACAGCGAGTATTTGCAGATTGCTACCATGGCTGGACACGGCAAGATCTACGCCACCCCTCATTTCCTGGAGGGATATGTAGTTTACTGCCTTGAACACCTGCTCCCCGGTCCTGGGGAGCGGGTGTCCGGTGGTAGCAACCAGCCCACCGGTCCCTACGCGGTGGTTGATCTGGCGTCCTACATGAACACCCCCGGCTATTCCGGCGTCATGTACAAGGAGTCCACCATGCACGCTATCGGCTGGGTGCTGCGTCATACGGTTCCCTTCATGGAACTGGATCGTTCCGACTCTGATAACCGTACCTGGAGCCGTGTGGCTGGTCAGTTCGCCATCCGTGAGGTGATCAAGCAGCTGGAAGGCTCGCAGTATGTCCGTGATTACTGGCAGATGGAGGACTTCTACGCTGCCAGCGGCAATGCACCTGCGGTGTATCTGGAGTACGCCCGCTGGCTGGCAACCAACGGCATTGCCCGTGGTTCCATGACCGGCAAGATCACGGTTTCCAACAAGAGCGTGTCTTCTGTCAATGGCAGGACTGTCGGTACTGTCAAGCTGACGACTGATGCCGATCTGATCCGCATCAGCAAGAGCTACGGCACCGTCACCGGTCATACCTACGGCGAGGATGGTTCGTATTATTACCTCAATAGCGGCGATACGATCACCATTACTTCCACGGCCTCTGCCTTCAGCTTCAAGGCGGAATCCATGTCTTCTCCGGAAGAAGAAGCTGGTTTCTTCGTCGGCGTCCCCCAGGAAGCCATTCAGAAGCTGTTGATCCCCATCGAAGGTCTGCCGTATCCGCTGAAGTCCGTATCGGTGTCTTTTGAGATTCCTTACGGTTCCATCAGCGTGACCAAGAAGGACGCAGCCTCCGGTGCTGTCCTGGCTGGTGCCGTCTTCGATCTGATGAGCGGCAGCACCGTCATCCAGACCCAGACCACCGGTGCAAACGGCGTTGTGACCTTCTCCAACATCGCTCCCGGCACCTATACCATTCGTGAGCGCACCGCTCCGCAGGGGTATACGCTCGGCAGCGTCAATGTGCAGAACGTGACCGTCACCAACGGTCAGACTTCTGGCGTCACCTTCAAGAACGACAAGACCACCGCCAAGATCAAGATTCGGAAGACCGATCAGGTGACTGGTTCCGCGCTTGCTGGTGCAACCTTCACCATCACCCGACTGTCTGCTCCGGCAACGGACAATGGCGCAGGTGTGGGCGAAGTCATCACCATCACCACCAACGCCAATGGTGTGGCTGAAACCGGCTGGCTCAAGTGGGGCAAGTACAAGATCGAGGAAACCGCTGCGCCTGACGGCTATCTCAACAGCGGTTATTCCACAGTTGTGGAGTGCTACGAAAACGGCAAGACCTATTCCTTTGATGTGGAAAACGAACCCATGGCGGGCTTTATCCAGATCGTGAAGACCAACAGTCTGGATGATCAGCCCATCGCCGGTGTGCAGTTCGACATCTTCCATGCAGACGGTTCCGGCCTTGCTGGCAGCATGACCACCAACGATGAAGGTGTGGCCATTTCTCCGCCTCTGCGCAAGGGCAAGTACACCGTTAAGGAACATGCCAACCCCGAAGGTTATGTTTCTGAACTGGTGGAACTGCAGGCAGAAGTCCGTTCCAAAGAGACAACGCACCTGTCTGCTGAGAACAAGCCCATTCAGGGCAAGATCCGGATTGTCAAGAAGGATCAGCTGACTGGCAATACGCTGGCTGGTGCGGAGTTCACCATCACACAGATTTCCGGTCTGCCGTCCCACAACGCCGCAGGCAATGGCAAAGTGGTGGCTGTGATCACCACCGACAAGAACGGCGTTGCTGAGTCTCCGCTGCTGACCTATGGCGTCTATAAGGTTGAGGAAACCAAGGCTCCCGAACACTTTGTGAACGCCGGTTTCTCCACGGAGGTTTCCATCAACGAGGATAACCTGCAGACCTACGAGATCAGCGTAGAGAACGAGCCTACCAAGGGCTGGATCAAGCTGACCAAGGCGGATGCTCTGGATGGTCACACCATCGAAGGTGTGCGGTTCGACATCTACTTCGCTGGCAGCACTGAGCTTGCAGGCAGCATGACTACCGATGCCAACGGCGTGGCGGTTTCTCCTGCACTGCCCAAGGGCAAGTACACCGTCAAGGAACATGCTAACCCCGAAGGTTATGTTGCCGAGCTGGTGGAGCTGGAAGCGGTTGTTTCCTCTGACGAAACAACCGTTCTGGAGGCGACCAATCAGCCCATTCAGGGCAAGATTCGGATCGTCAAGAAAGATCAGCTCACTGGCGATGCGCTGGCTGGTGCGGAGTTTACCATCTCCCGCGTTTCTGGTCTGCCGTCCCACAACGGCGCAGGCAATGGCGAAGTGGTGGCTGTGATCACTACTGACAAGAACGGCATTGCCGAGTCTCTGCTGCTGACCTACGGCGTCTATCGGGTCGAAGAAACCAAGGCTCCCGAACACTTCGTGGATGCCGGTTTCTCCACGGAGGTGTCCATCACCAAGGACAATCTTCAGACCTACGAGATCAGCGTAGAGAACGAGCCTACCAAGGGCTGGATCAAGCTGACCAAGGCGGATGCTCTGGATGGTCATGCCATCGCCGGTGTGCAGTTTGACATCTACTACGCTGGCAGCACCGACCTTGCAGGCAGCATGACCACCGATGCCAACGGCGTGGCGGTTTCTCCTGCGCTGCCCAAAGGCAAGTACACCGTCAAGGAACATGCCAATCCCGAAGGCTATGTTGCCGAGCTGGTGGAGCTGGAAGCGGTGGTTTCTTCTGACGAAACAACCGAGCTGGAAGCGACCAATCAGCCCATTCAGGGCAAGATTCGGATCGTCAAGAAGGATCAGCTCACCGGCGATGCGCTGGCTGGTGCGGAGTTTACCATCTCCCGCGCTTCTGGTTTGCCTTCCCACAATGGCGCTGGTAATGGTGAGGTTGTGGCTGTGATCACCACTGGCGAAAACGGTGTTGCTGAATCCCCGTTGCTGACCTACGGCGTCTACAAGGTTGAAGAAACCGTTGTCCCTGAACACTTTGTGGACAACGGTTTTTCTGTGGACGTCACCATTGCGGATGACAACCTGAAAACCTATGAAGTGGTTGTAGAGAACGAACCCACCAAGGGCTGGATCAGGCTGACCAAGACCAACAGTCTGGACAGTCACCCCATTGCTGGTGTTCAGTTCAACATCTACTACTACGACGAGTTTGGTTCCGGCCTTGCAGCCAGCATGGTAACGGATGAAAACGGCGTCGCAACTTCTCCCGCACTCCGCAAGGGCAAGTACCTTGTACAGGAGGTAGACGAAGCCACCGGCTATGTCTCCGATCTGGTGGAACTGACTGCGATGGTGGAATCGGATGAAACCACTTATCTCAGCGTAACCAATCAGCCCATTCAGGGTGTTCTGCGCATCCGCAAGCTGGATGAACTGACCGGCGAAGCCCTGGCGGGTGCCGAGTTCACCATCACGCGGATTTCCGGTCTGCCGTCCCACAACGGTGATGGCGACGGCGAGGTGGTCGCAGTCATCACTTCTGACGCAGAGGGTGTAGCGGTATCTCCGCTGCTGACCTATGGCCTGTACAAAGTCGAGGAAACCAAGGTTCCTGAACACTTTGTCGATAAGGGTTTTTCCACCGAAATGGTAATCAACGAGGAAAACTTCTGCACCTACGAGATCACCGTGGAGAATGAGCCGACCAAGGGATGGATCAGTTTGACCAAAACAGACCGGCGCAACGGTAATCCCATCGCTGGCGTTGTGTTCGATGTGTATTACAATGACCAGTATGGCTCCGGCCTTGCCACTACCATCGTGACGGATGAGAATGGCATCGCCATGACCGAGCCGCTGCGCAAGGGTAAATACATCGTTCAGGAGCGAAACAGCACCGCTGGTTATGTCTTTGAGGAAATCCTGCTGGACGCCACGGTTCACAGCGACGAAACCACAAAACTTGCTGTCACCAATCAGCCCGTCATGGTCAAGCTGAAGCTGTACAAGCGCGATGTGAATGAGTACGACGGCGATCCTGCTGCAGTACCCGGCACTCGCGGCGACGGTGTTCTGACCGGTGCGGAGTTCCAAGTGCTTGCTGCTGAGAACATCCTTGATCGTCAGGGCAATGTGGTACACAGCAAGGGAGATGTGGTCGTTCCTTCTCTCCTGACCGCTGGTGCAGATGCTTCCGTTACCACGGATGACCTCTGGCCTGGAAAGTATGAGGTCATCGAGCTGATGCCGCCCAAGGGCTATCAGCCCGCCAAAGGTTCCATCATCGTGGATGCCCGAAGCGCTGCAAAGCAGTCCGAGGAAGCAGTTGTCACCTATGAGGGTGTCATCAAAAACGAAATCCTCTACGGTGCGCAGGCTATCGTGAAGATTCTGGGTGAGCATACCGTGGAAGCCGATCCCACTCGCGTGGAAACACCTGAAAAGGGTGCTGAGTTCAGAGTATATCTGAAAGCGGCAGGCTCCTATGAGAATGCCCGGAAATTTGAGCGCGATGTGCTGAAGACGGATAAGAACGGCTATGCCATGACCAAGGCGCTGCCTTACGGCATCTATGTTCTGGAGCAGACCAAGGGCAAGGAAGGCTATGAGATCAAAGGCCCCATCACCTTTGAGATCGACGGTACGGAAAGCCTTGTGAATCCGCCTCCGCTGACCCTCTCTGACAAGCCCATTCTGTACCGCCTCAAGTTCATCAAAACTGACAGCGAAACCGGCAAAACCATCATTCTCTCCAACACCACCTTCAAGCTCAAGGATGCAGCTGGCGAGTATGTGAAGCAGAAGGTCTTCTACCCCCGTGAGCAGGTGATCGACACCTTCACCACGGACGAAACCGGCAGCGTCACACTCCCCGAAACCGTCACCTGGGGCCTTTACACCATTGAGGAGGTCAAATCCCCCGAAGGCTACCTGATCCGTACCGAGGACTTCTCTGTGTTCGTCGGTAACAACGGCGACCAGCCCGGTCAGACCTATGAACTGGAGATCGAAATCCCCAACGATCCCGTCAAGAGCCGCATCCTGCTGGACAAAACCGGTCTGCAGCTGGTCGGCTTCAAGAAAACCAAGGACGCCTGGGGCAACGAAGTCCATACGCCTGAGTACGAGGAAGGTTATCTGGCTGGTGCGGTCTTTGAGGTTCGCGCTGCCGAAACCATCACCGGTAAGGATGGCACCGTCTGGTTCCAGCAGGGTGAAGTGGTGGACACCATCACCACCACGGAACAGGGCGGCGATGCTTCCAAGGAACTGCCTCTGGGTAAATACGAGCTGGTGGAAATCAAGGCTCCCGAAGGCTATTTCTTCGACCCTGCTCCCATTCCGGTTGATCTGGCGTATGCCAATGACCATACCGCCGTGGTGGAACTGCGTGTGGAAGTCGGCAACGATTGTCTGCCCGCGAAGATCAGCCTGATGAAGGAGATCGACGAGCTGCGCACCATCAGCAGCGGCAAGAATGGCGTCAAGTCCATTCTGAACACCGCCCCTGGCGAGGGTTTTGTGTTCGGCCTGTTCCGTACCCACGACATGCCCTATGCCTATGGTACGCTCATGGCTGATACGCTGGTGGCAACCGGCGCAACCGACCGCAATGGTATGCTGACCTTTGAGGGCATCTATCCTCATGGCGACTACTATGTTAAGGAGCTGCAAGCCAAGGCTGGCTGGAAGATGAGCGCTGACCGCTACGATCTGTCCATCACCCCCGACCGAAAGGCATCTGATGAGAATGTGCTGCGTGTGATTCTGGTTGACCCCATTCACAATGATCTGGTACATGGCAGAGTAACCCTCACCAAGACCGACATCACCGGTGAAAAGACTCTGCCTGGTGCTGTGATCGAGGTGTACAACGACAAGGGTGAAGTGGTCTACCGTGACACCACCGATGAATACGGCAGGATTGCCAGCATTCCGGTGACGCCCGGTCGCTACACCTTCCGCGAGATCTACGCTCCGGATGGCTACGCCCTGAATGATGCCATCATGTCCTTTTCTGTGGACAGCGATGGAGTTGTGACTGGAACCACAACCATTCGGGATGACTACACCCGCTTCTCCATTGCCAAGTGCGATGAGAACGAGGCTCCGCTTTCCGGGGTGGAGTTCAGCCTGATTCGCCCTGACGGTTCCACGCTGATGACCGTCAGAACCAACCGCAGCGGTATCGCAACCTTTGAAAAGGTTCCTTACGGCAGCTATCGTATCGTGGAAACCCGCCCGCTGGCTGGTTATCTCCCTGCCGAGATGGATGTGCAGGTCAATGTGGACGGCACCTTCCTCAATCCGGAAGAACCGCTGGCTGTGATCGTCAATGTTCCCAATGAAGTGCTGATCCAGAAGGTCGATCAGGACGGAAGGCCCCTCTCTGGTGCTGAGTTTGCCCTGATTGACGCCTTTGGTGATCGCTTTGCCGTGGCAACATCCGACGCCAATGGTCAGGTGCGTTTCCACAAGGTTCCCTACGGCAGTTATACCATCCGTGAGTTGAAAGCCCCTGATGGTTATCTGGCCAGTAAGGAAGAGATTACCCTGAAGGTAGACGCCAACTTCCGCAGTACCGGTACGCCCGTGGCGACGGTGGTCAACCACCAGAAGCGTGTCAAGTTCATCAAGGTCGATACCTCTGGCAAGTTCCTCCCCGGTGTGGAGTTCAGTCTGCTGAACGCTGTCACCTATGAGGTTGTGGAAACCGTCACCAGTAACGAGAAGGGCGAATTCTTGTTCACCCAGTTCGATTACGGTGACTGGATCATCCGCGAAACGGCTGCACCTGACGGTTATAGCCGGATGGAGGACTACCTGCTCCATGTGGGTGCCGACTGGACGGAACCCGATCCCATCACGCTCATCAACATCCCCAGCACCTACATGTTCTTCAAGTCCGACAACCGCAGGAATGCCCTGGCTGGCGTTACCTTTGTGGTGGAAGATGAGAAGGGCAAGGTGGTTCAGGAAGTCGTATCCGGCGAGGACGGTGTTGTGTACATCTATGGCCTGATGCCCGGTAAGTACACGATCCGCGAGACGGCCACGGTAGAAGGCTTCGCCGTCAGTGACGATACCATTGAGATCGTCATCGACGAAAAGTACACCGTTCCCACCAAGCTGAAGCGCTTTGTGAACTATCCCAGTATCGCAACCGGTGTGGATGTATCGCCCACGACCCTGACCTGGATCGGCGTTGGGCTGTCCGGTGCTGCCGGTGTGATTCTGCTGCTGGGTCGCCGCAAGCGTAAGGCTGCAGCACCCAAGCGCAAGTAAAATAGCATAACTGCCCGACGTCCTTCTTCCCCCTTCAGAAGGACGTTTTCTTATGCCTGAAAGGAGGTGAAATATGCTTCGTTACCTGCTGCATCGGTTGGTGGTGCCGCCCTGGCACATGCCAATCTTCCTGCTGAACCAGAAAGGAGGTGAACATCTTGCAGGAAGATATTGAAAACAGAACAGTTACCCTGGCAATCAACAGCAGCAAGCTGACCGGCAGGGTGCTGAAAAGTGCCTTTTCGAAGGTGCTTGCACATATGCAGAACAAGCCACACAAAGATGTGACGCCTCACGGCAAGCAAACCGTGAAGCAGCTTGTGTCGCAGAATCAGGGTGTCAGCAATGTGGAGTTGGATAACCCGGCTATCAAGGACTTTGAACGCATTGCCCGAAAGTATGGCGTCGATTACGCCATCAAGAAGGTTAAAGGCGATAAGCCCAAGTACCTGATCTTCTTCAAGGCCCGCGACGCCGACGCCATCACTTCTGCCCTGAAGGAATATGCCAGCGACCGCGCCCAGAAGCAGAACCGCCCTTCGATCCGCAAGCTGCTCCAGACGCTCCGCGATGCTGTCGCCAATCGAGATCCCACCAAGCACAAGAGTCAGGAGCGTAGCCGATGAACATCAAGAAGCTGCTGATCCTGAATGTACCGTATGTGGTGATCGGCCTGATCGCTACAAAGCTGGGGCAAGGCTGGCGGCTTGCCGAAGGTATCAACGCATCCGAAAAGGTTTTGAACCTGATGGATGGTCTGTCTGCTGCCTTCCAGAGCATCCTGCCCAGCTTTCACCCGGTTGATCTGCTGGTGGGTCTGATCGTAGGTGCCTTCCTGCGGCTGGCGGTCTATACCAAAGCCCAGAACGCCAAAAAGTACCGAAAAAATGAAGAGTACGGCTCTGCCCGGTGGGGTACGAGCGAGGACATCCGACCGTTCACCGATCCGGTCTTTGAGAAGAACGTGATCCTGACGCAGACAGAACGGCTGATGATGTCTTCCCGGCCCAAGAATCCGGCTCACGCCCGAAATAAGAATGTGCTTGTGGTTGGCGGTTCGGGCAGTGGTAAAACCCGCTTTTTCCTCAAACCCAATCTCATGCAGTGCCACTCCAGCTATGTTGTGACAGACCCCAAGGGGTCCATTGTGGTCGAGTGCGGCAAGCTGCTCTTGCGGAAGGGGTATCAGATCAAGATTCTGAACACCATCAACTTCAAGAAAAGCATGCACTACAACCCCTTTGCCTACATACGCAGCGAAAAGGATATCCTGAAGCTGGTTACGACGCTGATCGCCAATACCAAAGGTGACGGCAAGTCGGGCGACGACTTCTGGGTCAAGGCTGAAACGCTCTTGTACACTGCATTGATTGGCTACATCCACTATGAGGCTTCCGAAGCAGAACAGAACTTCTCCACGCTCATTGACATGTTGAACGCAATGGATACCAGGGAGGACGATGAGGACTACCAGAATCCTGTTGACATCATGTTTGAACGTTTGAAGCAGAAGAACCCGCAGCATTTTGCCGTGCGGCAATACGCCAAGTATAAGCTCGCAGCCGGCAAAACCGCTAAGAGTATTCTGATCTCCTGCGGAGCCCGTCTTGCGCCGTTTGACATTCAGGAACTCCGTGACCTTACAGCTTATGACGAGCTGGGGCTGGATACCTTGGGTGATCGTAAATCGGCGCTTTTCATTATCATCTCGGATACCGACGATACCTTCAACTTCCTCGTCAGCATGTGCTACACGCAGCTATTCAATCTGCTTTGTGAAAAAGCGGATGATGTATATGGCGGCAGGTTGCCGGTTCATGTCCGCTGCTTGATCGACGAATGTGCGAACATCGGACAAATCCCCAAGCTGGAAAAGCTGGTGGCAACCATCCGCAGCCGTGAAATCTCCGCTTGCCTGATCCTGCAGGCACAGTCACAGCTCAAGGCTTTGTACAAAGACAACAGCGACACCATCATTGGCAACATGGACAGTGTGCTGTTTCTCGGCGGCAAAGAGCGTTCAACGCTCAAGGAATTGGAGGAAACGCTGGGCAAAGAGACGATTGACACGTACAACACAGGTGAAAGCCGTGGGCGGGAAACCTCCCACAGCTTGAATTATCAGAAACTCGGCAAATCTCTGATGTCTATGGACGAGCTGGCGGTGATGGACGGACGCAAGTGCATTTTGCAGCTGCGCGGTGTCAGACCTTTCTTCTCGGACAAGTTTGACATTACCCAACATCCCAACTATCGCTTCACATCAGATGCCGATCCCCGGAACGCTTTCAACATCGAAAAGTATCTCTCCGCCCGTCTCAAGCTGCGCCCGGATGAGGCGTATGCCGTGTACGAGGTGGACGT
The DNA here is from genome assembly GCA_045580465.1 of Faecousia sp. Classification (GTDB taxonomy): domain Bacteria; phylum Bacillota; class Clostridia; order Oscillospirales; family Oscillospiraceae; genus Faecousia. The sequence goes on along the minus strand of JAZNNV010000152.1, from coordinate 4,380 downwards.
CAATGAAGAAATGGAGGAACAAGAAAATGACTCAGATCAATGAAAAAGTTCAGGCAATCATGGAACAGGTTCAGAAAGACAGCTCCAATGTGGTAGATCCCCAGGTTATCCAGCTTGTGAATCAGCTGAAGGAAGCTGTAGCTCTCAGCCAGCTGAAAGCTCAGATGCATATGGAGGAAAGTGAAGAGATCGAGGAAATGCTGGAACATGAGCAATCCAAGGGAATCGCCATGAACATGCACACCCTTGCTGTAATCATGGATATGTACAACGATGAGATCATCAGCGAAGAACAGGCTTACATGTTGATTACCGATATTGTCGAAGGCTGGGGGTATTGTTAATTGATTCTCCCATGCCGTGCGCGTCCTCCTCCCATAACTGAATATCATCACCTGCTGCCGGGGGCGGCCATTTCTACTCTGTTTTGAAATGGTCGCCCCCTTTTTCTTTTCCCCTCACAACAAAAAAGATTGAAAAATGGAGGTAACAAATATGGCTTTCTTCACTTCTGCGGTTTCTACCCTGTCCACCCTCGTTATCGCGCTCGGTGCTGGCCTTGGCGTCTGGGGCGTTGTGAACCTTCTGGAGGGCTATGGTAACGACAACCCCGGCAGCAAGAGTCAGGGCATGAAGCAATTCATGGCCGGGGCGGGTGTCGCCATCGTGGGTGCTGTCCTCGTTCCCATGCTGTCCAGCCTCTTCGGTTGATCGGCTCTCCGGGGCTTCCTTCGGGAAGCCCCGGATAACCCCGAAAGGAGGCGAAATCTGATTGGAATTCCTATGGAATAAGCTGACGGAATGGCTCAAGGAGATGCTGGTCGGCGGCATCATGAGCAATCTGACCGGGCTTTTTGACAGCATCAACGAACAGGTGGCAGATATCGCCGGAACCGTTGGAGCTACACCGCAAGGCTGGAATGGCAGTGTCTTTGGGATGGTGCAATCCCTTTCCCAGAATGTTGTGGTTCCCATTGCCGGTATCCTGCTCGCCATAGTGATGGCGATGGAGCTGATCCAGATGATCGTTGACCGAAACAACCTCAACGATTTCGATGTCAGCCAGATTTACAAGTGGGTCATCAAAAGCTTTATCGCCGTTGTGCTTGTCACCAGCACATGGGACATCGTGATGGGTATCTTCGACTTGTCACAGGCCGTCGTGAACAATGCAGCCGGAGTCATCATATCCGACACCGCCCTCGATCTGAGCAGTGTCATCACGGATATGGAAGCAAGGCTCATGGCTATGGAGATCGGACCTCTGTTCAGCTTGTGGATTCAGTCCGCGCTGATCGGCATCCTTTCCTGGATATTAACGATCTGCATCTTCATCATTGTCTATGGCCGCATGATCGAGATTTACCTTGTCACATCCATCGCCCCGATCCCCATGGCAACGCTGGGCAACCGTGAATGGTCGCAGATGGGTCAGAACTACCTGCGAAGCCTGTTTGCCTTGGGTTTCCAGGCATTCCTGATCATTGTCTGCGTTGCGGTATATGCGGTGCTGGTGCAGAGCATTACAACGGAAGCTGATGTCATCAAGGCCATCTGGACTTGTATTGGCTATACTGTGCTGCTGTGCTTCACCCTGTTCAAAACCAGTTCGCTCAGCAAGAGCATCTTCAACGCCCACTAATCACAGGAGGTATCTATGGCGCACTCTGCCTATGTCCCCATTTCAAAAGATCTGTCGCAGGTCAAAACCAAGGTTATGTTTAACCTGACCGCGCGGCAGCTGGTTTGCTTTGGCAGCGGAATCCTCGTTGGATTGCCGCTGTTTTTCTTACTCAACAACGTCCTGCCCAGCAGCGCAGCCGTGATCGTCATGATCTGCGTCGTGATGCCGTTCTTCTTCTTCGGCATGTATGAGCGCAATGGCCAGCCGCTGGAAAAAGTGCTGCATTACTACATTCAGAGCCGCTTCATTCGCCCGAAAAAGCGGCCCTACAAAACTGAGAATGTCCATGCTGCGCTGATGAAGCAGGCACAGATCGAAAAGGAGGTCAACCGTATTGTCCAAGGTGCGAAATAAGCGAAAAGAGCGGCGCAAGGTTCAGTTGACCCGCGCCGAGCGCAAACAGATCGAACAGATCAAGGCGCAAGTCGCCAAGCCCAAGCATCCCCAGTCTGCCCAGCAGACAATTCCTTACCTGCGAATGTACCCGGATGGCATCTGTCGGGTTACTGAAAAACTGTACTCCAAAACGGTTCGGTTCTTTGACATTAACTATCAGCAGGCCCAGGACTCCGATAAGGACGCCATCTTTGGCGGCTGGAGCGGAATCCAGAATTTCTATCAGCCGGGGGTTTTCATTCAGTATTCGTATCCGAACATCAAGACCAACGAAGAAGAGTTCGAGAAGAATCTGATCATGGCTCCCCAGGAGGACGGCCACAACGACGTCCGTGATGAGATGACCGGTGTGCTGATGGGTCAGGTGGAAAAAGGCAACAACGCCATTGAGCGCACCAAATACGCCACCATTGCCATCGAAGCGGATAGTCTGCGCAGTGCCAAGGTACGGTTGGAGCAGACAGAGCTACAGATGCTTAACCACTACAAGCGGCTGGGCATCAGGGGCGAACCCATGGATGGCAAGCAGCGGCTGGAACTGCTGTACCGTATTCTCCATATGGATGATCCTCAGTCGGCCTTCCATTTTGACTGGAAGTGGCTTCCCGCCAGTGGTCTGTCCACCAAGGATTTCATTGCGCCTTCCAGTCTATACTTCAAGGACCCCCACCGCTTCTACATTGGCAAGAAGATGGCAACTGTCAGCTATTTGCACATCCTCGCCGCAGAACTGGATGATCGTGTACTGGTTGACTTCCTGAACATGGAGACCACCCAGGTCGTCACCATGCACATCCAGTCCATTGATCATGTGGAAGCCATCAAGATGGTCAAGCACAAGCTGACTGACCTGAACCGTTCCAAAATCGACGAGCAAAAAAAGGCCGTGAGATCGGGCTATGACATTGACATCCTGCCCAGTGATCTGAATACCTACACCACGGATTTCAATGCCATGCTGCAGAGCCTGACCAGCCACAATGAACGGCTTTTCCTGATGACCTTCACCATCCTGCATACCGGCGACACCCGCAAGGAGCTGGATTCTGTGATCATGCAGGCCAAGGGCATCGCCCAGGAGAAGCTGTGCCAGCTGATTCCGCTGGACTACCAGCAGGAAGAAGGCTTTGTTTCTGCGCTGCCGCTGGGTCTGAACAAAGTGGAGATTCAGCGCACCATGACCACATCTGGTGTGGCTATCTTCCTTCCGTTTATTACGCAGGAGTTGTTCCAGCGTGATCCGGAAGCCCTGTACTACGGTCTGAACGCCCTGACCAACAACCTGATCATGGCGAACCGCAAGAGCCTGAAAAACCCGAATGGGCTGATTCTGGGTACACCCGGGTGTTTCAGCGGAGATACAGCCATCTCCATGGCGGATGGAAGCTACCGGACATTTGCTGAGTTGGTCGAGCGGGGGATCACTGAGGCAGATGTCTGTGCGTACGATGCTGTCAACCACTGTATTGTCCGTACTCGCGCCAAGGATATCCGTATCGAAAAGTATGTCGACGAGCTTTGTGTTCTGAATTTCTCAGATACATCCATTCGGTGTACTGGCAGCCATCAGATCATGATGGAGAATGGGCAATACATCGAAGCACGCAGCATTAAGCCTGGAATGAAGCTCAGTGGGAACAAGACCGTTCAGAGTGTTGAAAGGCAGCATTATGATGCTCCTGTTCCTGTGTACGATATGGGCGTACCTTACTTCAGGAATTTCGTTCTGGCTTGCGGCCTTGTTGTTCACAACAGCGGTAAATCCTTCTCTGCCAAGCGTGAGATCGCCAATGTCTTCCTGGCAACGCAGGATCACATCATGATCTGCGATCCTGAAGGCGAGTATTACCCGCTTGTCAATCGCCTCAAAGGTCAGGTAATCAGGATATCGCCCACCAGTACGGATTACATCAACCCGCTGGACATCAATGTTAACTACTCGGACGGCGATGATCCCATCCGCCTGAAGTCTGACTTCATTCTGTCCCTGTGTGAGCTGGTTCTGGGTGAGCAAGAGGGTGTTGGCGCTCAGCAGAAGAGTATCATCGACCGTGCGCTGCGGGAAATCTACAAGCCATTCTTCGCCGATCCCGTACCCGAGAACATGCCCATTCTGGGCGATCTCTACAACAAGCTGCGCAGCATGGAAGAACCGGAAGCTGCGGAAGTGGCGACCGCTCTTGAGCTGTATGTGACCGGCTCTCTGAACGTGTTCAACCACCAGACTAATGTGGAACTGAATAAGCGCTTGGTGTGCTATGACATCAAGCATCTGGGCCAAAACCTCAAAAAGCTGGGTA
>JAZNNV010000151.1:0-20311 GCA_045580465.1 Faecousia sp. | reverse complement strand
AAAAATACCATCCCGACCTGAACCCCGGCGACGAAGCCGCCGCCAAAAAAATGCAGGAGATCAATGCCGCCTACGAGCAGATCAAAAATCCCGAAAAGGCAAATCCCAACCCCGGCGGTCAGAGCTATGATCCCTTCGGTGGCTATTACCGACGCCGCACCTACCAATACGACGAACCCGGCGACCGCTATCAGGCAGCCGCCTACCAGTACGTACACATGGGTCGCTACGCAGAAGCATTGAACATTCTGCAAAACTCTCAAAATCACAACGCAAAGTGGTATTACATCAGCGCCCTTGCCAATCACGGACTGGGCAATCAGGTGACTGCGCTGGAGCATATCCGCAAGGCTGTTTCCATGGAGCCGGACAACTTTGAGTATCTGAGCGCATTGGATAGAATCCAAGATGGCGGCGAATCCTACCGGGAGCATTCCGGGTATGGGCGCGGCTTCACCATGCGGGGCAATCCCTGCGCCAGCGCGCTGCTGTGCTGGTTTTTGAACCTTTTCTGCTGCCGCGGCAGGCTTTGCTGTTGACAATTTCGCCGCAAAGTGCTATGATTGACCCGACAATTTGATAGAAGTTCCGTGGCTGCCGCGGGCTGATGCCGCTGCAGCTGAACAAGATAACCGGGTGTGAATCCCGGACGGTACCGCCGCTGTATGTGGGAAGGTGCGCTCTTTTGGCGAAAGCCAGTCACTGGAGTTTTCCGGGAAGGCAGAGTTTCACCGCTGATGCCCCAGCATCGAAACCCACGAGTCAGAAGACCTACGGAATGGATCTCCCCTTCTTTGCGCGATTACAAAGAAGTGCGTTTGTCGCAGAAAAACGGAGGGGGCGTCATGTTTGGCGCCGCAGCCTCATTGTTTTTTAGGAGGAATGTAACATGAAAAACACAAAAATGCGTAAAATCCTGTCCGTCGCCCTCGCAGTCATGCTTCTCGCCTGCTCCCTGCTGCTTACCGGCTGCAAGAGTGAGCCGCTGGTCATCAAGGACTCCGATACCTGCATCGTGATCAAGCCCACCGCCGAATCCATGGGCGACAGCACCGACATGGTTCTGATCGACTACATGAACAAGCTGATCGAAAGCGGCGAGCTGACCTGCACCATCGCTAATGGCATGGTCACATCCATCAACGGCATTGAAAATCCCGCTGATTTCAGCAGCTGCTGGATGCTCTACACCAGCGATGCTGAAAACTCCAACACCGCTTGGGGTACGGTGGAGTACGACGGCAAGGAGTACGGCTCTGCCATTTCCGGCGCGGAGACCCTGAAGATCAAGCCGGGTCAGCTGTATATCTGGGTGTTCCAGTCCTTCAGCTGATGTCAAAAACACGTTTTATCGTCCGGGTGGCGATCTGCGTGGCGATGCTGATCGGCATACAGCTGGCACTATCTGCCATCGCCGGCATTGAGCTGGTGACTGTGATGCTGCTGTGCATGTGCTTTTGCTACGGAAGCCGCACCGGCATGACCATCGCCACCGTCTTTTCGCTGCTGCGGTGCTTTGTATTTGGATTTCAGGTCAATGTGATCGTGCTGTATTTGGTCTACTACAACCTTTTCGCGGTGTTTTTCGGATGGTTGGGAAAGAGATTGACTGGGGAAATCTCCCTTCTCAAAACCGTCATCGTCGTGGCTGCTGCCATGGTTTTCACCGTGTGCTTTACGTTGCTGGACGACGTGATCACACCGCTGATCTACGGGTTTCTTCCCAATGCGGCGAAGGTCTATTTCCTGCAATCCCTGTCTGCCCTGATCCCGCAGACGTTCTGCACCTTGGTGACCGTTTCGGTGCTTTTCGCACCGCTGACTGCCGTCATCCGCAAGTTTGATTCCTAACAAAAAACGGAGTGGAAAATTCCACTCCGTTTTTTATTATACCTCTTTGTACATAGCGCCGGCATCGTCCTTGCGGACGGTTTCAGCGATCTGCAGCACTTCGACTGCCACCGTACGGGTGCCCATGGTGATCTCGATCCTGTCACCGATCTTGACCTCATAGCTGGCCTTGACCACCCGCCCATTGACGCTGATACGACCGTTGTCGCAGGCCTCATTGGCGACCGTGCGCCGCTTGATCAGCCGGGATACCTTCAGGTATTTGTCCAGCCGCATTTTACTTAGCGACAGCGTCCTTCAGGCTCTTGCTTGCCTTGAATGCGGGAACGCGGGTTGCGGGGATCTCGATGGTCTCCTTGGTGTGGGGGTTGCGGCCAACGCGAGCTTCGCGCTTCTTGGTCTCGAAAATGCCGAAGCCGGAGACCTGAACCTTGTCGCCTGCGACCAGGCTTGCGGTGATGGAATCGATGGCAGCGTTCAGAACGCGCTCTGCGTCCTTCTTGCTGATGCCGGCGCGCTCAGCGGTGGCGGCGATGAGTTCTTTCTTATTCATAAATGATTGCCTCTCTTTCAAAAGTTAGGATTAACATCAATAAATTATCACAAAAAATGCAAAAAATCAAGAGGTTTTTTTCACAATTTCAACAATTTTGCAATTTTTTCACCCTTGGGCAGGAGTAAGCAGTCCTCCCGTGTAATGGCACGCAGCTTAATTGCGGCAACGAGATATACAACAACGCCGACGACAATAGGAACTGCACAGGTGATCAGGGAAATCAGGCGTCCGCCTGCATCGCCCAGCAGGGATTCCAGCGCATACCACGCACCGAATACGAACACGCCCATGATCATCGCCGCAAGGATAGATCTGCCCATGTTCCGCAGCACAGAGGGTGCCTGCGGCAGCACCTTGCGCATGGAGATCAGGTTCAGTGCGGTGATGCTCATATAGCACAGCAGGCTGCCGATGGGCGTGCCTAAAATGCCGATATTGGGATTTGCTGTCAGGATCCAGATGGCAGCCAGCTTTACAATGCCGCCAACAAACATATTAATGACCGGCAGATTGACGTGACCGTGCGCCTGCATAATGGCATTGGTCAGCAGTACCGCGGCATTAAATACGATGCAAATGCCCATGATGATCATCAGTGAAGTGGAAAGCTCCAGCTTCAGACCCGAATAGCCGCCCAGCAGTGCCGTTACCGGCCCTGCCAGCACCGCAAGACCCACCGCGCAGGGGGCGCTGATCAGACCTGCAACGCGGGCAGCGGACTCCTCTGTCTTTCTGGCATCGCCGGCTTCTCCTCTGGTGATCTGGGCAGTGATGGTGGGGATCACGCTGATGGTAATGGGTGTGATGAAGGCGCAGGGCATATTGAAGATCTTCTGAACGAAGTTATACACACCCTTTTGGTTGTCCGCAAGCCACTGAATGGCTTCCGCACGGGACAGCGCGGCAGGGTCGCCATCATATTTGTATGCCAGCATAAGTGCTTGGATCTCGGCACCGGACATGGTGGCATCAAAGCTTTCCTTCAGCTGGCGCATATAGACCTTTGTTTCCAGCGCGGTCAGCAGCTGCAAACCGGCTGATCCGATGGTGATGGGGATCGCAATCGCCAGCAAGCCCTTTGCAATGTCTTTTCCGGAGGTGACCTCCTCATTAGACACCGGCAGATCCTTATAAGCCTTACGGAAGCAGTAATTGAGATACATTGTAGAAACAAGGCAGCTCATGGTCACACCGAAGATCGCGCCGCCGGCTGCAAGGGATTGTGTTTTGATCAGGAAGATCGCCAATCCGGCTGCACTCAGACCGACGATCAGCTTTACCGCTGCCTCCAGCACCTGACTGACCGATGTGGGGGTCATGTTGCTCTGCCCTTGGAAGAAGCCCCGATAGGCACTCATCAGGCAGATGAGGAAGCAGCAAGGTCCCAGCGTGACAATGGCTACCCATGCATCAGGCTGTTCCTGAAAATCCGCAAGCTGCTTGCAAAACGCCATCATCAGCAATGTGCCGATCAAGCCGAGGGTCAGAAAAATGGTGCGCGATACCGTATAAATTTTCCGCACCTGCCGATACTGCCCCAGCGAGCTTGCCTCCGAAATCATACGGCTCATGGCAACGGGCAGTCCGGCTGTGGAGATCATCAAAAGGATCATGTAAATATCATAGGCGGTGGAGTAATAGCTGAACGCCACATCGCCGATGATGCCCTTTAAGGGAATGGAGTAGAATGCACCGATCACCTTTACGATGGCGGTAGACAAGGCAAGGAGCATGGTGCCGTGGAGGAAGGATTGCTTTTTCGGTGTTTCGGACATGGTGTCCTCCCTTACTTGGTCTCCTCGTCCGCGAACAGACGGGGAATGGTGTCGTTGGTCAGCTCCTCGACCACCGACTTCAGGTCAATGGTGGGGAACTGTCCGTTCTGATAAAGGATCTTGCCGCGAACCATGGTCATGGCAACGTCGCCGCCCTTGGCGCTGAAGCAGAGGGCGCTGAGAACGGTATGGCAGGGCATCAGGTGGGGTGCGGAAAAATCCACAAGGCAGAGGTCGGCATCGAAGCCCACCTTGATCATGCCCGTATTCTCTCCGCGACCCTGCGCCCGGGCGCCGCAGGTGGTCGCCATCATCAGGGCGGCAGAGGACGGCAATGCGGAAGCATCCCCTTCCTTGGCACGGACAGAAAGTGCCGTGGCGCGGATGACTTCAAAAGGGTCGAGATTTCCCGCATCGATCACGCCGCCGGTGCCGAGGGCAACATTCATGCCCGCCTTGACCGTTGCAAGGACATCGGCAGAGGGCTGACCCTTTTTCGCCGCTGTGACGGGGCAAAGGACGGCAGTCGCCTTCTTCTGCCCCAGCAGCTTCCGCTCAGCATCGGAAAGGCAGGCGCAGCTTGTGACCGTCGCAGGCACATTGAACACGCCGTGGCAGTCAAGCAGCTCCCCTTGTGTCAGACCCGTGCGGTCAAGGCAGGAGTCCTCCTCTGCCTGCGTTGCCGCCAGCGGCAGCTGGAAGCCCAGCTTTTTCTCCGCGGCAAAGCCCACCAAGCCTTCCCAAAGGCGGAAATTGCTGGTGTATTCGGCATGGATGCCCGCATCGATGCGGATGCGTCCGTCATCGTGACCGTGCCACTTTTCCGCAACGCGCACCAGCTCCTGACATTGCTCATCGGTGTCGAAGTCGAAGTCCTCGTTCTGGTCGATAAAGCGGTAGGCGGAAAGGGCGATGTTCGCCTTGATGCCGCTCTGGGCAACCGCCTCCGCGGTGGCATTGGGATAGTAATAAAGGTCAGACACCGAGGTGATGCCAAAACGCAGGCACTCGGCAATACCCAAAAGTGCCGCCGCCTTGGCAGCACGGCTGTCCATCCTCGCCTCCCGCTTCAGCTGCTCGGTCAGCGCCTCGCTGACGGAAAGGTCGTCCAGATAGCTGCGCAAGGCTGTGGTGGCAAGCTGGGTGTGGCAGTTTACCAGACCCGGCAGCAGCACCATGCCCGTGCCGTCGAGGATGGTCTGGGGCTTGCCCTCCGGGGCAGACTTGCCGATGTAGGCGATCTTGCCATCTTCAACGCCCAGATAAGCGCCGAAGAGTACCTCCATTTTTTCATTCATCGTCACGATGGTGACATTGGAAATTAACGTATCCAAATCAAAGCGATCCTTTCATCAGAGCAAACAGCTCGTGCTTTTGCTGCAGCACCTGCTCCAGCATTTCGATGTATTGCTCCGGGAATTTGGGGTTGTGGAAACGCTGCAGCGTTCCGTCGGGGAGGTTTACCTTGTTCATACCGCCGCCACCGAGGGAGAGGATGGTATGCAGCTCCTCCATCATGTAGATATTGTAAAGGCAGTCTTTTTCCTTTTTCGACCAGCCTACGTTTTCAAAGGAACCCGACATATATTTCTGCCGGTAGAGGTAGTAGGGCTTGTAGCCAAGACCGCGCAGAGTCCCGTTGGCATACTCCACCATTTCCGCCACCTGCTCCGCCTGGGACAGTCCCTCCCGCTTTTCAAAGAGATCCGCGCCCTTTTTCAGCGCCAGCGTGTGAACGGTGATGTTTTCAGGTGCAAGGGCGGCGACGGTGTCCAGCGAATAGCGGAAGCCGTCAAAATCATCTGTGGGAAGTCCTGCGATCAGATCCATGTTGATGGCATCAAAGCCGGCATTCTTCGCCCAGCCGTAGGCTTTCTCCACATCCTGCGCCGTGTGGGGTCTTCCGCAGGCGCGCAGCACAGAATCCACCATGGTCTGGGGATTGATGCTCATGCGGTCAGCGCCGTGGTCACGGATGGCGCGCAGCTTCTCCTCGCTGAGCGTATCGGGTCGACCGCCCTCCACGGTGAACTCGATACAGCGGGAGAGATCAAAGTGATCACGGATCGCGTCCAGCAGCTGGGTCATCTGTGCTGTGGATAAGGTGGTGGGTGTGCCGCCGCCTATGTAAATGGTACGCACCTTCCTGCCGGAACTTTCCAGAAGTCTTCCCGTCAGTTCGGTTTCCCGCAGCAGCGCATCCAGATACGGCTGCAGAAGCTCCGTCTTGCTGCCGATGGTGCGGCTGACGAAGCTGCAATAGCTGCAGCGGGTGGGGCAAAACGGAATGCCGATGTAGAGAGAAATATCCGACGGCTCCAGCAGATTGGCGGCATTTACTGTGGAAACGGAGCAATCCACCGCCAATTTTCTGCGTTCAGGGGTCACATAGTAGACATCACGCAGCATTTTTTCCGCAGACGCAGGTGTGCCACCCTCCATCAGATGCTTGGTAGAGAGCTTGGTGGGGCGAACCCCTGCCAGCGCGCCCCATGCCGCATCGCTGCCCAAAATCTCCCGGGCAGCCAGATAATAGCTCTGCTGCAGCAGACGGCGGCGCATACGCACCGACTCCTCCGCAACGGGCATACGCCGTGCGGCACGGGCAGTTTTGCCCCGCAGTGTGATCTTTGCAGTGGCAGTGAGCCAGATTTTTCCGCGGTGGACGGCAGATACGGCTTCGCCCTCCTCCGTTGTGGAAAAGAGTGCCATCTGCAGCTGCTCCACCGCGTAACGGTCGTCATGACCGATAAGTGTCAGTTTCATAGTGTATCCTCAGTTAACGAAGATAGGGGTTGCTGCGGCGCTGGACATCGAGGGTGCTTGACGACCCGTGACCGGGGAAAATGCGGTAATTTTCAGGGAGCTTTTTCAGCCGTTTCAGAGAAAGACCGAGGCTGTCCTGATTGCCGCCGGGCAGGTCGGTACGACCGCAGGAGCCGTCAAAAAGCGTATCGCCCGTGAACAGCACATCCTCACAGCGGTAGCACACCGAGCCTTTGGTGTGACCGGGAGTCTCCAGCGCCGTGAAGGTCAAGCCCGCCAGCGAAAGCACATCGCCCTCAGCGCAAAATTCCAGCCCCTTCAGGTCACGACCCGCCAGCGGGAAGATCCATGCCGCTACGGGATTACCCGTGACGATCCAGTCCTTTTTGTGCATGAGAAGCTTGCAGCCGGTCTTTTCCAGCAGCTCCATGACCGCGCCCACGTGGTCAAAATGCCCATGGGTCAGCAGAATGGCATCCACCGTCAGCTCCTGCTCCTGCAAAAACCTCAGGATCGTTTCCGGCTCAAAGCCGGGGTCGATCACAACGCAGTGATCGCTCCCCTCAGGGCGGACGATGTAACAGTTGACCTGATAGCCGCCCAATACCAAGCAGTCGATTTGAAGCATAGTTATCCCCTTCTCGGTGCGTCCATCAGCTGATCGGTATCCAGAATCAGCGTGACAGGTCCGTCATTGACGGACTCTACCTGCATATCCGCGCCAAAACGTCCGTGCTGGGGCGGATAGCCCAGCTCCTGACAAATTGCGAGGAATTTTTCATACAGGGCATTGCCCAGCTCCGGCGAACCCGCCTCCACAAAGCTGGGGCGGCGACCCTTGCGGCAGTTGCCGTAGAGGGTGAACTGGCTGACCACCAGCACCTCGCCGCCGATGGCATCCAAGCCCAGATTCATTTTACCGTTCTCATCTTCAAAAATGCGCAGTCCCAGTGCTTTTTCCGCCAGATATCGGCATTCCTTTTCCGTATCGTTGGGACCGACACCCAGCAGGATCAAAAAGCCCCTGCCGATGCTGCCGACCAGCTCGCCGTCGATGGTAACGGAAGCAGATCGGACTCTTGTCAAAACAGCACGCATAATTTTCTCCTTTAGTTCTGTCCGCGGCGGACCTCGATCACGTCCGGGATAGAACGCAGCTTGTTGCGGATCGCCTCCAGCTCGGTAACGTCCCTGACCTCAAACTTGACCGTAAAGCCACTCTTGCCGCCGGGCAGATCCTTGCCGTTCAGCTCCTTCAGCCGGACGCGGGTGGTGGTCATCATAGTGGCAACGTCCAAAAGCAGACCGTCACGGGTGATGCACTCCAGCTCCAGCGTGGTTTCAAAGGGCTGGGCTTCCTGATTTGCCCAGTACACCCGCACCCAACGGGCAGCCTGAATGGGCTCATGGCGGTTTTTGGTGTTGGGGCAATCGTTGCGGTGGACCGACACGCCGAAGCCCTTGGTGATGAAGCCGATGATGTCATCCCCGGGAACGGGGGTGCAGCACTTGGCGAACTTGATCATGCAGGAATCGATGTCCTCCACCACCACGCCGTTGACCGCGTGGCGGTTATTTTTGACCGCTTCGGAATCGGGATTGGTGCGCAGAACCGCAGGCTGCTGTGTCCGCTCATTCTGCTGCGCCTTCAGAGCGCGGTTGATGTCGTCACGGATGCGTCCGACAGCCTTGACGGCGGTCAGACCGCCGTAGCCGATGGCGGCATACATATCCTCCCAGTTGTCGAAGGACAGCTTCTTCAGCAGCTGAGGACCCAGCTCAGGGTCGATGGTCAGGCTCAGGGGCAAACCGTTCCGGCGCATTTCCGCTTCAAAGGATGCACGTCCGTGGGCAACGTTTTCTTCCCGCTTTTCCTTCTTGAACCACTGCTTGATCTTGGTGCGCGCCTGATTGGATTTACAGATGGTCAGCCAGTCGCGGCTGGGACCCTTGGCGGATTTGGAGGTCAGGATCTCCAGAATATCGCCGTTTTTCAGGGGCGTATCAATGTTTGCAATGCGGTTGTTGATCTTGGCGCCGATCATGGAATTGCCGACGCCGGAGTGAATGGCATAGGCAAAGTCGATGGGTGTGGATCCGGCGGGCAGAGAAACAATGCGACCCTTGGGGGTAAAGACAAAGACCTCGTCGTCGAACATATCGATCTTCAGCGACTGCAGGTAGTCCTCGGCATCGGTGTCCTGCTGGCTTTCCAGCAATCTTCTGACCCACTCGAAGTCCTTTTCGTTGCCCTCGCCGCCCTGCTTGTACTTCCAGTGGGCGGCAACGCCGTATTCGGCGATCTCGTGCATCTCCCACGTGCGGATCTGCACCTCGAAGGGGATGCCCTGAGAGCCGATGACGGTGGTATGCAGGGATTGGTACATATTGGGCTTGGGGGTGGAGATGTAGTCCTTGAAACGACCGGGCACCAGATTGAAAAGGTCATGGATATGTCCCAGCACGTTGTAGCAATCGGGGATGGAATCCACGATCACCCGGAAGGCATACACGTCATAAAGCTCATCCAGCGACTTATCCTGCGCCTGCATTTTTCGGTAGATGGAGTAAACGTGCTTGATGCGTCCGTAGGTGGTGTTGTGGATGTTCACGCCGTTCAGCCGCTCCATGATCCTGCCCTGAATGGTGTTCATGAATGCCTCGTCCTGCTCCTTGTGGGCGACGAGGTAGGACATGATGTTTTCATACTTCTCCGGCTCCAGATAGCGCAGGGCAATATCCTCCAGCTCCCACTTGATCTTCTGCATACCAAGTCGGTGTGCCAAAGGTGCGTAAATATCCATGGTCTCGCGGCACTTGGAAATCTGCTTGGCGGGGGTCTGGTACTGCATGGTGCGCATATTGTGCAGGCGGTCGGCGATCTTGATCAGCACAACGCGGATGTCCTTGCTCATCGCCATGAACATCTTGCGTAAGTTTTCCATCTGCGCCTGCTCTGTGGACGAGAAATTGGCGCGGGTCAGCTTGGTGACGCCCTCCACCATCTCGGCGACCGCCTGACCGAAGAGCTTCTCGATCTCCTCGTGGGAGGCATCGGTGTCCTCGATGCAGTCGTGCAGCAGCGCTGCCAGCACAGCATCGGTATCCAGACCCATCTCCGTAACGATCTTTGCCACCGCCAGCGGATGGATGATGTAGGGCGAGCCGTCCTTGCGCTTCTGGAGCTTATGCTTGTTGTTGGCATAATCCACCGCGCGGTCGATCAGCGCCATGTCCGTGCCGGGCATATATTGGGAAAGGGTCGCACACATTTCCCGATAGTGAACTTCAAAGGTTTCCATAATTAACTCTCTTTCAAGCGCAGAAGGGTCTGCATCGTCAGGCTCAGGTTCAGGTCTGCTTTGTCCGCGCCGAAGGTCAGCTCAACGGCAATGTCCTTGTGGCGGCGGGTATAGTGCAGCAGACCCACATCCTGAAAAATGTCAAGGCAAGTCAGCAGCTGTCCCAGTCCCAAGGGTCTGCCCGACCAGCGGACGATCTTGCGGCACAGACACAGCGGATCCTCACAGATAGGACGACCCACCGCATCCAGATAGCGCCAGACCGTGGTCAGGGTGGCACGCTCCGGCAACAGAGCCGTCGCTTCTTCACGGGTCAGCGAACCCGTGCGAATTCTACTGTAGCCGTTCAGCTCCGGCGAGCAGGGCGCATTGCAGCTGGGACGGATGTCCAGCACATTCATCTGCACCGTGCGCTCCCCCCGGAACTCATTGATCTGGGGATTGAAGGCAACATCCACCACGTCACCCAGCTCGATGAATGCGGTTTCGGGCGTTGCGGAAAAATAGATGGCATTGATGGTGTGATGCCCGGAGCGAAGCCGCAGGCGCATATGCCGTCCGTTGCCCACCTGACCCATACGGTCAACAGTGAGCTTCTGCATCGCCAGCACCGGCTTGGGACAGCCCGTGCCGCAGGGCTCAAGGGATTCGAGGGAATCGATGCCCCTCACCGTCAGCAGCTCAGGCGTGACCATGCAGTCCACGTCCAGCACCGTGCGCGGTGCGCTGTCGGAATAGAAATTCGACGCGATACTGCACATGCCACGGCGGAAATCCTCAATATTCTTTCTGGAAATGGTAAAGCCTGCCGCCAGCTCATGACCGCCGTAGCTTTCCAGCAAGTCCGAAAGCTCCGTCAGGGCAGCGAACAGATTGAAGCCGCCAAAGCTGCGGGAGCTTGCCTTACCGTGTTCTCCATCCAGACAGATCAGGAAGGTGGGGCAGCAATATTCCTCTGCCAGACGGCTGGCAACGATACCAACCACGCCCTGATGCCAGCTCTCTGCCGACAGCACGATCGCCTCCGGCGATTTGGTGCGGGGCAGCATGGCGACCGCTTCGTTGTAGATCTCCGACTCCACCTGCTGGCGCTGACGGTTCAGGTCGCACAGCGCCTTTGCAAGGTGCTCGGCACGCTGGGGATCCTCCGTCAGGAACAGCTCCACCGCCAGATCGATCTGCTCCATACGTCCGGCTGCGTTGATGCGGGGCGCGAGAATGTAGCTGATGGAGGTGGCGCTGATATTCTCGGCTGTGCAGCCGCTTTCCTTCATCAGCGCCGCAAGACCCGGACGGCGGGTGCTGCGGATCAGCTCCAGTCCCCGGGCGACAAACACGCGGTTTTCACCGCAAAGAGGCATCACATCGGCGATCGTACCAAGGCATACGAGATCGGCACACTGCTCCAAAAGGGCGTCCTGATCTCCGCAGAGGGCGGCAGCCAGCTTGAATGCCACGCCCACGCCGGAGAGGGTCATGTGGGGATAGCCGCCGTCAGGGCGGTGGGGATCCACCACAGCGATGGCATCGGGCAGCTGCTCCTTGCATTCGTGGTGGTCGGTGATCACCAGATCGATACCCAGCTCCGCGCAAAGGCGCGCCTCTTCCACCGCGGTGATGCCGCAGTCAACGGTGATGATCAGCTTCACGCCCTCGCTGTGCAGCTGATGGATGGCGATGGGATTCAGACCGTAGCCCTCCTCCAAACGACCGGGGATGTAGCTGACGCAATCCGCGCCGTTGCGGCGCAGAAACTCCGTCAGAAGGCAGGTGGACGTGATTCCGTCCACGTCATAATCGCCGAAAACGGCGATCTTTTCGCCGCGCATCATAGCAAGACCCACTCTTCCGGCGGCACGGTCCATGTCCGACATCAAAAAGGGGTCCGGCAGGGGCGAATCGCAGGAAAGACAGCTGCGGGCTTCGTCCGGCGACTTCATCCCGCGGGCAGAAAGGATCATGGCGGTCAGCGGGGAATAGCCCGCGTCCACCAATGAATTTACTGCATTTCTCTCCGGCTCCGATACATTCCAAATTCCATACTTCAAGGCAATACACATCCATTATATCTTTTTTCTAAATATTATATCAAAAACAGGACAAATGCACAATAGGAACTTTGGAATTTTGTCGGAAATGTCTTGAATTTACGTTTCATTTTCATGTGTGCGGAGGATCTGTGCCGTCAGCGCCGCCAAAACCGGCGCAAACACCATGCCCATCAAGCCCCAGAAGCGATAGCCTGCGTACAGCGACAGCAGCGTTGTCAACGGGTCAAGCCCCAGCTGCTTTCCCACCAGCCGCGGCTCCAGTACCGAGCGCAGCAGGCTGACCACTCCATAGATGCCCAAAAGTCCGACTCCCCGCAGGGTGTCACCCTGCAAAAAGCAGACCAGTCCCCATGGGATCAGCACCGTCCCCGTGCCGAGGACCGGCAGAATGTCCACGAGGCAGATCACCGCAGCCCACAGCAGCGGATGGGCGATCCGCAGCAGCAAAAAGCCCGCCATCAGCACACCAAAGGTCACTGCCACCAGCTTCCCCTGTGCCAGCAACCAGCCGCCGAAGGACGAGCGCACCGCCCGCAGCTGGGGCAGATACTCCTCCTGCCACGATTGGGGCAGCCTTGCGGCGATGGCGGCTTTGATTTTCGGCAGACGGGAGGAGATCATAAAGCTCGCCAGTATCCATGTACCCAATCCCAAGGCGCTGTCCGGCAGACCCTTGAGTACCGCCGTCGCCAGCGACAGAAGCGTTTCCGTCAGGCGGTCTAACAGGGCGCTGCCGCCCGAAAACATATTGCTGATGCTGTGGGACACCACCGAACGAATGCCATCCGGCGCTTTTTCCGCCATGTTCAGCATCCATCGCTCCAACGACCCCATTCCGTTGAGTACCGCGCCTTCAAGATCAGGTAATACGCCCGCAAGAGAGCCCACCTGCCGGATCAGTATGGCGCACAACGAAAGGGTCAGCAGCACCGCGATCAAAAGCGCAATCGTCACTCCGATTGCTGCTGAAACAGCGCGGGGCAGCTTCAGCTTTGCGTGCAGCAGACTCACCAGCGGCTCTGCTGCCAGCGCCAGCAGCGCTGCCAGCAAAAACGGCAGCAGCACCGGCAGTAAAAACCGCAAAAAGACCCACACACCGATCAGCGCAAGGGTCACCGCAGGCAGCTTTCGGAGGGAAAATTTTTGCATGCGTACTCCTTTCTCGGACAAATGTCCACAACTGGGGGTTGCTTTTTCCAAAAAATGTGATACAATGTCTTCACAACAAATGATTTTCATCATTGATTTGTGGAGGAATTGACCATGCGCAAACAGCCCAAATACTACATTATCGAGGCTTCCGCCCTGCCGGAAGTGTTTTTGAAGGTTGCGGAAGCCAAGCGTCTGCTCACCACCGGTGAGGCAAAAACCGTCAACGACGCAACCCAGAAGACCGGCATCAGCCGCAGCGCCTTTTACAAGTACCGGGATTCCATCCTGCCCTTCCAGAACATGACCACCGGCCGCATCATCACCTTCCAGCTGATGATGCACGACGAGCCCGGCGTGCTGTCCTCCCTGCTGACCATCTACGCCCAGCAGAAGGCAAACATTCTGACCATCAACTCCATCATCCCCACCAACGGTCACGCGCTGGTCACCATTTCCGCTGAGCTGACCGACCTGACGGTCTCGCTGGAGGAGCTGCTGCACCTGCAGCAGAATACCTACGGCATCATCAAGGCAGAGATCATCGCAGGCTAAATTTTACATCTGCAGACCCACTTCGGTGGGTCTGTTTTTTTGTCGCACCCGCACCTCCTGACCCGCATAACATGGAATGGAGGTGAAACTATGCTGATCGTGCAAAAATTTGGCGGAAGCTCGCTGGCAGATCCCCTGCGCATCCGCCTTGCAGCACAAAGGCTTGTGAAAACCGTGCAGGAGGGACATCAGACCGTCGCGGTGGTCTCGGCGCAGGGCGATACCACGGATCACCTGCTGGCGGCAGTGGATGGCGTTACATCTTCCCCCTCGCAGCGAGAGCTGGATGCGTATCTGAGTGCAGGCGAGCAGCTGTCCGCGGCGCTGATGGCGATGGCAATCGAAAAATGCGGTCACAAGGCGATCAGCCTTGCAGGCTGGCAGGCAGGACTGCTGACCGACTCCGTCCACGGCAACGCCCGGGTTCTCGGTCTGCAAAAGGATCGCATCAAGAAGGAACTGGAAAAAGGGCAGATCGTGGTGGTGGCAGGCTTTCAGGGGATCGACGAGAGCGGCAACGTGACCACCCTCGGGCGGGGCGGCTCCGATACCACGGCGGTGGCGCTGGCTGCGTTTCTCGGCGCTGACCGCTGCCTGATTTACACCGATGTGGACGGTGTCTACGACCGCGACCCCCGTATCTTCCCCGACGCGGTGCGGTTTGATACCATCAGCTACGACAAGATGCTCACCCTCGCCCGCAGCGGCGCGCAGGTGCTGCACGAGCGTGCGGTGGAGCTGGCGCAGGAAAAAGGGGTCGAAATTCAGGTGCTGTCCTCCTTCCGCCCCGGTCCCGGAACGATGGTTGGCAGTTACTAATAAATTTATCCGCTTTCGGGCAGGATAAAACAACAAATCACGAAAATTTCTCCTTGACAAATGGCAGAACCTATGCTAAAATGCTCAGGTAATGAAGAAGGCTGAACATCCGCCTCACCGTAAGCGCATCGCAAAACGGTTGATATTCCACTCCCCTCAGGGGATTCCTGTGTGAATGTGCGGATGCTTTGGCATCCGCTTTTTTGTGCAAAATGGAGGTGCTTACCATCGCAAAGTTTGATCATCAGCTGAATGAGGAGATCTGCGACAAAGAGCTTCGTGTCATCAGTGAAGACGGTACCCAGCTGGGTATCATGTCCGCCGAGCAAGCCAATGCTCTGGCTGACGAGCAGGGTCTGGATCTGGTGAAGATCTCTCCCAACGCCGTTCCCCCGGTCTGCAGAATCATGGACTATTCCAAGTACTGCTTTGACCAGAGAAAGCGCGAGAAGGAAGCGAAAAAGAACCAGAAGGTCGTCGAAGTCAAGGAGATCCGCATGAGCCCCAGCATCGACACCAACGACTTTAACACCAAAGTGAAGGCTGCGCAGAAATTCCTCGCAGACGGCAACCGTGTGAAGGTCAGTGTCCGTTTCCGTGGTCGTGAAATGGCACACACCAATCTGGGCGAGAAGCTGCTGATGGACTTCGCCGAGGCCTGCTCCGAAATTGCCAACATGGAGAAAAACCCCAAGCTGGAAGGTCGCTTCATGGCGATGTTCCTCACCCCCAAGAAACAGTAAACAAGCTGCAAGGCTAAAATAACCAAAGATACGGAAGGAGAACTTACCTATGCCCAAGCTGAAGACCCATAGTGGTGCTAAGAAGAGATTCAACCTGACCAAGACCGGTAAGGTTAAGAGAGCTCGCGCTTATAAGAGCCACATCCTGACCAAGAAGACCACCAAGCGTACCCGCCATCTGCGCGCCACCGCTTATGCTGACCAGACCAACGTCAGCGCCATCAAGGAAATGATTCCTTACAAGTAAGCCAGAAGGAGGATAACAGAAAATGGCAAGAGTTAAAGGCGCGATGATGACGCGCAAGAGAAGAAATGCTACCCTGAAGCTGGCCAAGGGCTACTGGGGCTCCAAGTCCAAGCACTTTAAGATGGCTAAGCAGCAGGTGATGAAGTCCGGTAACTATGCTTTCGCTGGCCGTAAGCAGAAGAAGCGTGACTACCGTCGTCTGTGGATCACCCGTATCAGCGCTGCTGTCGCTCCCTACGGTCTGAACTACTCCAAGTTCATGAACGGTCTGAAGAAGTCCGGCATCGAGCTGAACCGCAAGAGCCTGTCCGAAATGGCGATCAACGATGCAGCTGCATTCGCAGCGATCGTCGAGAAGGCAAAGGCTGCTCTGTAAGAAAACGCAATTTTGACCCTGCCACCCGGCAGGGTCTTTTTGCAAGGAGGTATTCCCCATGGAACTGTCCCACACCGCCACCCGAGAAGGCAGACTTTCGTCCTTTCTGCGGGGCGAGCTGCAGATGTCCGCGGGACTGATGAACAAGTTAAAATGGGGCGATGCCATCCGGGTCAACGGTCAGCCGCAGCACACCAATTTTCCCGTCGTCCCGGGGGATGTGATCACTGTGCAGCTGCCCGATCAGACCGCTGACTACCCGGCAGAAACGGGCACGCTGGACATTCTCTACGAGGATGCGTGGCTGCTGGCTGTGGACAAGCCCGCGGGCATGCTGATCCACCCTTCCCGCAGCCGCAACACCGGCACCCTCGCCAATTTCGTGCTGGGTCACTATCAACAAAAGGGCGAGCAGGCACTCTTCCACCCCATCACCCGGCTGGATCGGGACACCTTTGGCGTGGTGCTGATCGCCAAAAACGCCCACGTCAGCCAGCTGCTCCAGTCCGGCGGGATGACCAAGCGCTACCACGCCATCACCTGCGGCAGTCCGTCTGACGACGCGGGCATCATCGATGCGCCCATCGCCCGCAAGCCCCTGCCCAGCCTGCTTCGTGAGATCCGCGATGACGGCAAACCGTCCGTCACAAAATACCGGGTGCTGGAGCGAAACTCGGTGTTATGTAAACTTGAATTAGAGCCGGTCACCGGCAGAACCCATCAGCTGCGCCTGCACTGCGCCCACATGGGCTTCCCCATTTTGGGCGATCCCCAATACAACAGCGAAGCTTCGGCGGCGATCTCTGAAAAAATGGGCATCTCGACACAGATCCTTTGCGCCGCGGAGCTGACCTTCACCCACCCCATGACGGGGGAAGCGCTCACCATCCGCTCCAATTTGATACCCCAATTTTGAAATCCCGTTGCTTTTGCGCGGGATTTCGTTTATAATGAACAAAAACAAAGGAGGTGAAGCCATGGCACGTCTTTCCGACCCGATCACGATCCTCAAGGGCATCGGACCAACCAAGGCAAAGCAATTCGCCGAACTGAATATTTTCACGCTGGGCGATCTCATTTGCCACTTCCCCCGGGCGTATGAGGACCGCACCCGTCTGCTTCCCATCGACAAGATGGAGGTGGATGTCCCCGCCTGCTTTCGCGCCATGGTGATGAACACTCCCCGCACCGCCCACATCCGCAAGGGTCTTGACCTGACCCGCGTGCAGGTTGCGGATCACTCCGCCCGCCTGACGCTGACCTTTTTCAACAACAAATACGCCGCCGAGCAGCTGCAGTACGGCAAGGAATACATCTTCTACGGCACCCTCACCGGCGATTTCGTCGGCTACAGCATGACCAATCCCATCTTCGAGTCGCCGGATTCCCTGCCGGTTGCCACCCGGCGGGTGCTGCCCATCTATCCCCTGACGGCGGGGCTGAACAACAACTCCATGCTCAAGGCTGTCCGTCAGGCTTTGGAGCTGTGCGATCCGCCCGCGGAGATTTTGCCGGAAGCCGTCCGTCGGGAATACGACATTTTAAGTGCTGACCGCGCCTACTATGCCATCCACGAGCCTGCCAACATGGCAGAGGCGGAGCTGGCGAAAAAGCGGCTGGTTTTCGAGGAATTTTTCGTCTTTTCCGCAGGACTCGCCCTGATGCGCGCCGCCCGGGCGGAAAAGAAAACGGCTGCCTACCGCGACACCGAAATGCAGCCCTTTTACGACGCACTCCCCTTCCGTCTCACCGGCGCGCAAATGCGTGCCATTGAGGATATGATCGCCGATGTTTCCTCCGGCAAGCCCATGAATCGCCTTGTGCAGGGCGACGTGGGCAGCGGCAAGACCATGGTCGCCGCTGCGGCAGCCTATCTTGCTGCCCGGAACGGACACCAATCCGCCCTGATGGCACCCACGGAAATTCTCGCGGAGCAGCATTACCAATCCCTGTCAAAGCTATTCGCGCCCCTTGGCATCCGCACGGCACTGCTGACCGGCTCTATGACACCGAAGCAAAAGCGGGAGATTCGCGAGAAAATAACCAATCACGAGATCGACCTTGCCGTCGGCACCCATGCGCTGCTGTCAGATGCGACCCAGTTTGCCGATCTGGGGCTGGTCATTGCGGACGAGCAGCACCGCTTTGGCGTTGCCCAACGCTCTAAATTATCCGCCAAGGGTGACGACCCCCATCTGCTGGTGATGTCCGCCACCCCCATTCCCCGGACGCTGGCACTGCTGATGTACGGCGATCTGGAGGTTTCCATCATCAACGAGCTGCCCCCAGGGCGCAAAGCGGTGGATACCTTCCTCGTGGGCGAATCCTACCGCGCCCGCATCAACGCCTTTATCCGCAAGCAGGTGCAGGAGGGGCATCAATGCTTTGTGGTCTGCCCCGCCATTGAGGAAAACGAGGATCTGGGCATCAAGGCGGCATCTGTCTGGGCGGAAACCCTGCAAAAAACCGTCTTCCCTGACCTTCGGATCATGCTCACCCACGGGCAGATGAAGGGCGCGGAAAAGGAAGCCGCCATGGCAGCCTTCGCCCGTGGCGAAGCGGACGTGCTGGTGGCAACAACGGTCATTGAGGTCGGCGTGGACGTCCCCAACGCGACGCTGATGGTCATTGAGGATGCAGACCGCTTTGGTCTTTCCCAACTGCATCAGCTCCGTGGTCGTGTAGGACGCGGCGGTCATCAGAGCTACTGCATCCTGACCACCCACAACCACAACCCCGACACCGTCGCCCGGCTCAAGGCACTGTGCAAGACCACCGATGGCTTCCGCATTGCGGAGGAGGATCTGAAAATGCGTGGTCCCGGCGACTTTTTCGGCGCACGGCAATCGGGCTTGCCCGCCTTCCGTGTGGCGAATCTGAGCATGGATCTGCAGCTGCTGAAGGATGCCCAAGCCGCATCTGCCGCGTGGATCAACACCGAAGGCACCTCCGACACGCCCGAAGCCATCGCCCTGCGCCAGCGGATCGGAACGCTTTTTGAGCGTGCCGAAGGCACGATGAACTGAGTTCGAAAGCCTCCCCTGTGTAAGGGGAGGCTTTCCATAACGTTCAAGAGCCACACCCCGAGGGGTGTGGCTCTTATGTTTAGAAAGGAAATTTAAGAATTGGTTAACGCTTAGTTTGCAGTGTAAACGTCGATGCTCTCAATGCGAACCTGCTTCAGCAGCTCAGCAGACTGGAACACGTTGGTTGCACTTGCGAAGGTAATGGTAACCTTGTCGCCATTACGGGAGATGGTTGCGCCGGCAACTTCCATGCCGTCAAAGCCGGTCAGATACTTGCCGTCGGTGAAATCGTCCAGAGTGAAGACGATGGCGACCATGCCGGTGTACTCGATCTTGATGGTGGAGGACTGGTATGCTCTTGCAGCATAGGTGCCCTTCTGATCGTAGTTGTCAGTCTGGCTGGAGGCCTTGTCGTTGGTGTAAGTAATGTTGTTGGCCTTGTAGATGGTCTGGGTGGTGGTGCGGCTGACCAGATTGGTGGTGCCCATCATGTCGAGGCTTGCAGCCAGCTTGCCGGTGATGGTGCCGGTTTCACCGGAATTGCCGGTGTTACCGGTATTGCCGGAGTTGCCGGAGTTGCCGCCCTCAGGAGCGGTGATGGTGCCGTTTGCGCCGGTAGCATCTTCCAGCTTGAAGGTGTAGATGGAAGTATCAGTGCCCATGCCGTAGCAGGTCAGGTAGCCGCTGTAGACTTCCAGATACTGTGCCTTGCCCTGATAGTTGGCAACAGCGCACTTGATGAAGTAGCCGCCATCGGCTGCTTCCAGAACGAACTTGGTGTTGTCGCTCTGAGAATCAACGAACTTCACATCGGTACCGTCGCAGAACAGATACTTGCTGCCTGCCTTGAAGGAGACAGTGCCGTCGCTGTTGGTGATCTTTTCCAGAGCGATGGCGTCAGCCTTGCTCTCGGACAGGGTCAGCTCGATCTTGGTCTTGCCGCTGGAGCTGCTGGTGTAAGCATACTGTGCGCCGGTAACGTACTTGTTCTCCTTGGGGAAGGAGATCACGACCTTGCCGTCAGCGGGAGCTGCAGGCTCGGTTGCGGGAGGCGTGGTGGGCTGGGTTGCGGGAGGAGTCGTGGGCTGGGTTGCG
>JAZNNV010000150.1:0-7572 GCA_045580465.1 Faecousia sp. | reverse complement strand
TCAGATCCAGCAGACCTGCTTCCTTGGCGATGTAGGCAACATCGTCGAACTTGTTCAGTGCGTACAGATGGATGCCGTTGATGCCGCAGGCGCGGTACTCGTCGATCTGGTTGATGGTGTACTCGATGCCGGCTGCGCGGATGGCATCCAGCCACCAGCGGAACTGGTCCATATCCCAGCACAGCTGGGTCATGATGTAGTCAGCGCCGTTGTCCTGCTTCTGCTTCAGGAAAGCGATGTCAGCTTCGATGCTGCGGCACTGGATGTGACCCTCGGGAGAGCCTGCAACAGCGATGGTGAACTTGTCGCCGAACTCCTGACGGACGAACTTGACAAGCTCGGTTGCATAGTGCAGGTCGCCGCCGGTGCCGGTCCAGCCAAAGGGCAGGTCGCCGCGCAGAGCCAGCATATGGTCGATGCCGTGATCCAGATAATTCTGCAGCTGCTCACGGATGCCTTCCTTGGTGTTGCCGATGCAGGTGAAGTGGGTGACGCCGGTGCATTTGCCGTCAGCGACGATCTTGTCGAGAACCTCAAGGTTCTTGCCGACGTTGGTGCCGCCTGCGCCGTAGGTGCAGGAGATGTAGTCAGGATTCAGCGTGTACAGCTGCTCCAGCACACCGCCCTTGCCGCAGAGCTTTTCCATACCGGCGTCGGTCTTGGGAGGGAACACCTCAAAGGAAAACGCGCTGCGATCTTCAAAAATGTCCATTACGCTCATACTTATCTCTTTTTCCTCCTATTTGCATAATTTGCAAATATCATTTTTCGCGCGCAGGATGCGCACATATCGATACAAGTATATCGTATCACATATCGCGCACAAATTCAACCTTAATTTTAGATATTTTTGTACCGATCCCGCCGGAAAAATCTGTACAAAAAGACACAATGTCAAAGCCTCCCTTGTGCAAAGGGAGCCTTGGGCGTACTGCCGCGCCGGTACAAACCCCTCCTCATGGCAGCCATGAGGAGGGGTCTCTGTTTTACAGCTTATGAAAAACCGGTTTGCGGTCCCGGAAGGTGCAGACATGTCCGAAGATGTCCCTGAGCAGCTCGCAAACCGCGAAGGTATGCTCACCGACACGGTCTGCGTTGTGTGCATCGGAGCCGACGGTGACGATCTCGCCGCCCAGCTCCTTGAAGCGGCGCAGGTATTCCGCGCCCGGCAGATAATCGCCGAATTTCATCATGCCGCTGGTGTTGACCTCCATGCCCTTGCCCTTGGCAACCAGAATTTTCAGAATTTCATCCACGATTTCCCGGTATTCCACCAGCGCGATCTTCCGGGGATTGGGATTAGCCTGAACCTTGGCAATATAGGTCAGGTGTCCCAAAGCATCAAAATCATCATGGAGCTTCACGCATTCCAGCAGCTCCTCAAAATAGCGTCGCTCCACCCATTCCTGAGAATGCTCCTTCCAGATCATTTCGTCCAGATACGGATCCCGGTCATCAAAGAAATGGACAGAACCCAATACAAAATCGTAGTGTCGCAGCTGCAGATCCTGCTTCACCTCGTCCATATTCCACGGGGTCATGCCGATCTCCACGCCGTTTCGGATCACAAGACCCTCCACCTGCAGCCCGTCGTAGGCATCATTGTAATTTTCCACCCGGAATTTCATTTCACCGTACAGCGGAATGTGCATATAATCCAAGTGATCCGTAAAGCAGATCTCCTGCAAGCCCTTTTCCTTTGCCGCCTGCGCCATTGCAAGGGGCGCGCCGTGACCATCATAGGACACGGTCGTGTGCATGTGAAAATCAAACATGGTTAAATTCCTCCCAGAATTGCCGGAATGCGGTGGGCAGCGCTGCCTGTGCTTCAATTTCTTCGGCAGTGTACCACACGAAGCCGCCCAGCGGCTCTTTTACTTCCATATAAAGTCCCGTCATTTCCCAGCGGATGTGGGTGAAGATATGCTGCCGCTGTACCTTTTTCAGCAGCTGTACGGGCTTCAGCCCCCAGCTTTCGATAACGGTGATGCCCTCCTGCATAGTAAGCGCACCGGGAACATTGGGAAACTCCCAAAGACCTGCAAGCAAGCCCTTTTCAGGGCGTCTGCAAAGGGCATATCGCTCATAGCAGGAGAGAATGAAAACCGTCCGTTTTTCCTGCTTTTTGTCTTTTTTCGGAGCTTTAACGGGAAGGTACTGCGCCGTTCCGGCGGCATGGGCTTTGCAAAAGTGCGCGCAGGGACATTCCCCGCACCGGGGCGCCCAATTCGGTCCGCACAGCGTGGCACCCAGCTCCATCAGTGCTTGGGTAAACTCACCCGCATTCTCGGGATAAATGTCAGCCAAACGCGCCTGCACCGATTTCTTATAGGCAGGCGTATCGATGGGTGTGTCCTCATTGCAAATGCGGGCGATCACCCGCAGCACGTTTCCATCCACCGCAGGTGTGGGCTGTCCGAAGCAAATGGACGCGATCGCTCCCGCCGTATATTCCCCGATGCCCGGCAAGCTCAAAATTTCCTCATAAGTCTTCGGGAATACGCCGCCGAAGCGGGTCATGACCTCTACCGCCGCTTTCTTCAGATTACGGGCGCGATTATAGTAGCCGAGACCCTCCCACAGCTTCAAAAGCAGTTCATCATCCGCCCGCGCCAAAGCCTGTACCGTAGGCAGTGCTTCCAGAAAGCGGGCATAGTATCCCTTCACCGCCTCCACGCGGGTCTGCTGGAGCATGATCTCCGACAGCCACACATGATAAGGCTCTTTGTCCCTCCGCCAGGGAAGATCCCGCTTATTTTTCTCAAACCAGGGCAGCAGTGCCCCGGGTAATTGTTTCATAATCTCCACGAAGCACCACCCTTTCGCCGCTATTTTACATCATAAGACAATTTCCTGTCAACTGCAAAGCCTTTTGACAAATTCCATACTGTCTGCTAAAATAGTTTCATCTTTCTCCCGGAGGTCACCCCATGAATGCTTCCCTCAAGCGAATGCTTGCAGTTGTTATATTCCTGATTCTGCTGTCAGCTCTGATCCCCGCCGTTTTCGCGGAAGACACCGCCGCGCGGGATATTACGAATGCGTGTACTGTCACAGCGGAGGGCTACGACGATCCGTCCTTTTTGCACAATAAGGATCTCTACGTCTACAAGCGCTCAAACGGAAACGCATCCGTCACCCTGACCCATCCCACGGGCATCGCTTCCCTTTATGTGATGTTCGATCTGGAGTACGGGGAATATACCATTATAAATAACGACAGCGGTGCAGCCGCTACTGTGGGCAAAAACCGCTTTTTGCACGAGTTCATCGATCTGCAGGCGCTGTTTGACACGCAGCCACGTTCCGTAACGCTGAAATTCGAGAGCGGCTCTGTGCGCCTTGGCGAGATCTTCGCCTTCACAGAGGGCGAGCTTCCCGATTTCGTGCAGGTGTGGGACGCGCCGCTGGAGGGCAAAGCGGATATCGTCCTCTTTTCCACCCACGGCGATGATGAGCATCTGTTCTTTGCGGGACTGATGCCCTACTATGCCAAGGAGCGCGGCTTTGCCCTGCAGGTGGTCTACATGACCGACCACCGCAATCTGACCAATACCCGTGTCCACGAAATGCTCAACGGATTGTGGACGGTCGGTGTAACGGCATACCCGGTGTTCGGTGATTTCGAGGATTTCCTCATTGAGGACATGGAGCTTTCCTATCAGGAATACGAAAGCTACGGTCGCAGCCGTGAGGAGCTGCAGTCCTTTATGGTCGAGCAGCTGCGGCGCTTCCGTCCGCAGGTCGCCATCGGTCACGACCTGATGGGCGAATATAAGCACGGCATGCACATGATCTACGCGGATCTGCTGACCAAGGCGCTGGATATGACCAACGACCCGTCTGTTTTCCCTGACTCCGCGGAACAATACGGCGTGTGGGATGTACCAAAGACCTATCTGCATCTTTACGAAGAAAATCCCATCGTGCTGGATTATGATATTCCCTTGGAGTCCTTTGATGGCATGACCGCCTTTGAGGTCAGTCAAAAGCTGGGCTACCCCTGCCACGAATCCCAGCAGTGGACATGGCTGACCGGTTGGATCAACGGCAAGTGGGGTGTCAAGATCACCAAGGCAACAGAGATCACGCAGTATAGCCCCTGCCTTTTCGGTCTGTATCGCTCCACCGTCGGTGCGGACGTGCAGAAAAATGATTTCATGGAAAACATCGTTTCCTACGCCGAGCAGGAGCGCTTGGAGCAAGAGCGCCTGGAGCAGGAACGACTGGAACAAGAGCGTTTGGAACAAGAACGCTTGGAGCAGGAACGACTGGAACAGGAACGTCTTGAACAGGAGCGACTGGAACAAGAAAGACTGGAGCAGGAACGGCAGGAGCAGGAGAAGCTTGCCCAACAGCAGGAACGCCAGCGCCGGGAGCGGAAGCTGATCGCACTTTTGATCCTGCTGGGCGTGCTGGTGGTAATGCTGATCGCCGTGCTGACCGTTCTCTTCAAAAGGACATCAAAAAACCGTCGCCGCAAAAATAATTGATAAATTTTCAAAAAAATGCTTGCTTTTTCAGGCAAGGTGTGCTAGTATGTTTAGGCGCTTGTAAAAAGCGTCTATGCGCCGGTAGCTCAGTTGGATAGAGTGACTGACTACGAATCAGTAGGTCGGGGGTTCGAGTCCCTTCCGGCGTACCAATAAAAGAGAGGGCAAACGCCCTCTCTTTTTTGTTGGCACGCCGGAAGGGAAAGGACTCGAAAGGGCGACCCAGCCAAAGGCTGGGTAAAAATTGAGAGCCGGCGAGCAATTTTTAGCCCGTGGGAGAGTCCTCTGGATTTCAGACGCATCCGATATGGATGTGGATGAAATTCAGAAACAAGCCTTAAATAACATGTAGCCACCAGTTCAAAAACTGGTGGCTATCATAATTCTGCCCATTGGCATACCCATATTATTTTTTCGGTTTTTTCGACAGTCCAAGGACGTAATCCGCGGTCACTCCATAAAAAGCACAAAGAACCTTTAGATGGCGCACCGGAATTTCTGTTTCCCCGGTTTCATATCTACGGTACATTGTCCGCCCGATTTTCAGAAGATCGGCAAGATTTTGCTGTGTAAGATCCCGATCCTCTCGTAAGTTTCTTAAAATTTCATACGTTTCCATGTCATCACCCAACAGTATAATAACAGATGACACAAATTTGTGTTGACAAAGACACACATTTGTGTCATTATTTATTTGTCACAAATATGTGTCAAGTAAACATTTAGGAGTTATAATATGAACCGCTACATTGAAAATCTAAAAGTCTTTCTTGCCGAGCAGACACCCTGTTACTGTTATGACGATGCTCATTCTCTGTTGGAAGTGCTGTATTACTGCTATGCGACTGCGAATCCTGTGGACAATGCCACCATTCACTTTCAATTCCAAAAGTTAAACGATATTCTACGCCGTTTGACAAGAAAGGAGATTGACAGCGTATTTTCTGTAGCCTGCGATCTGTGTATTTCTCATGAACGGCAGGCATTTCTCGACGGCATCCATGTCGGTATGCGTTTGTTCTCTGAGCTTTATGAATTGCCAACCCAAGTGCAGGAGATTGCCACGTCGCGTGAATAAGGTATGCTTGCCCTCGGCAAGCATTTCATTTAAGATTCGCTGCGCTCTGCAACACGCTCCTCGCAATGACATATCTTATTTGCTGAAAGCACCCTTATCATACGGAAACAGCCCGCCTTCTTTGCAGAAGACGGGCTGTTCTTTCATTATAAAGCAATTATGCCCACATTGCCTTTGCGAAGGTGGGGTATGCGTCGTCGGTGATGTTGACCACTCTTCTGACCAGAGCCATGCACACTTCGCCGCAATTGTCAGGAGAAACGTAAGCATCGATAGAAGCAACGATGTCGGAATCATCGTCCAGAGAGAACTTGACCCAACGGTACTCCTTGTTCATCATGTTGCAGGCATAGATGCCCTTGCCTTCCTTGCCCTTGAAGTTGGCAATTTCCCAGCACTTGAACTGGACAATGGGATCACCGTCTTCATCGAAGAAAACATAAACAGGAATGGTCTTGAGGTTATCGCCGGTGTAAGTAACTCTCACCACATGCTCGTCTCTGTCAACGTACTTGATTCCCTCCATGTCCATGTAGTTCATGAACAGCTTCTTGTAGTTCGCCATTGTAATACCTCCTGCTTGAGATGTAAAATATAAGCATAGCCTGATGCATATGTACATTCTACAGCATAAAAATCCGTTTGTCCAGTATCTAATTCGTCTTATTTTCGCATTTTCAGTCCAACAATGCCCACAAAAGGTGGCAAACCAGCTCTTCCTTGCTCATGGCATCCGATTTCGCCATCGCAGGATTTTGGAAGCTGTCCTCCAGAAGTCTGTGCAGTGCCGTCACATCCCGCACCGTTCCCGGTTTTCCTGAAAGCAGATAGTCGACGGTCACACCGAATTCCTCCGCCAGCGCCACCAGCATATCCAGCGACGGCTCACGCCTTCCCTGCTCATACATACCGATGGCGCTTGCGCTGATGTGCAAACGCTTTGCAAGCTCCGTCTGACTCATACCGCAGCCTCTCCGTAAGGAAGCGATCCGATTGCCCAACATATCCGTCCCTCCGCCTTGTGTCTTTTTTCTTTATGATAGCACACTTTATGATCGAAGCGTGTCGAATTTTGTCGAAAAACAGAAAATTAGCGCATACCCCCTTGTTTTTTTCCCTCTGCGCGGTTATAATATCCGCAGAATTGTGATAGGAGGTCATATTATGGCTGTTAAAATTGAAAAGAATACCATCATCGGCGACGTTCTGGACATCGCTCCCCACGCTGCGCCCTTGTTCTTCGCTATCGGCATGCACTGCCTTGGCTGCCCCTCTTCCCGGGGTGAGACCGTTGAGGAAGCCTGCATGGTTCACGGCATCGAGTGCGAGCCGTTCCTCGCTCAGCTGAACCATTTTTTGGAGGCCTACGAGGCTGATCAGGCTGAAAAGAATCAGTAACGACCGGCTATGCCATCCCGGGTCTTGCCGGGATGGCATTTCTTTTGGAGGAAAATTATGAATCTCCCTATTTCTGACAGACTCCTCGCCTGCGCCGGCTTTGTCGCGCCGGGCGACCGGGTGGCAGACATCGGCTGTGACCATGGCTATCTGGGGATCTATCTGCTTCAAAAGAATATCGCCCGGTTTGTGATCGCGTCGGACATCCGTCCGCAGCCGCTGCAAAGCGCCGTTCGCAACGCCGCCAAGTACGGTGTCAGCGACCGGATGTCCTTTCACCTTTCCGACGGTGCTGCCGACATCCCCCGGGATTTTGACACTTTGGTCTGCGCCGGTATGGGTGCAGACACCATGGTGTCCATTCTGGAAGCTGCGCCGTGGCTGCAGGACAAGCGCTATCGCCTGATTTTACAATGCCAAAGCAAAACGCCCATGCTCCGCAGCTATCTTACACAGCATGGCTGGCGCATCGCTGAAGAATCGGTACTGCGGGACGGACGGTTTCTCTACACCGTTATGGAAGTGTGGTATGAGCCTGACTATCCCCGCCTGAGTGAAGCCGAATGCCACTTCCCCCCTGCTCTGCTGGAAAATCCTTCCAAG
>JAZNNV010000149.1:0-5115 GCA_045580465.1 Faecousia sp. | reverse complement strand
CTGAGGGGCGGACAAAGCACCGACCTTGTCCTTGTGGGGAACCCCGGAGCCACTCTGCAGGCCGGCAGCCTTGAGAACCAGCGGGGGAGGGGGGGGTGTCTTGGTGATAAAGGTGAAGCTGCGGTCTGCGTAAACGGTGATAACAACAGGGATCTTGTAGCCTTCCATAGCCTGGGTACGGGCGTTGAAATCCTTGATGAAAGCAGCGATGTTGACACCGTGCTGACCCAGAGCGGGACCGACAGGGGGAGAAGCGGTTGCCTTAGCGGCATTGATTTGAAGCTTGATAATACCGGTAACTTTCTGTGCCATTATAAGCACCTCCTGAATAAAATGTGGTAATGATGCGCTGTGCGCACTTTTTGCGGGGTTTCAACCCCTCCCACGTTCCGATCGGAAAATCCGATCCGATGCGTTTACTGGGATACGACCTCGATCTGATCGAGTTCGAACTCGTCCGGGGACTCGCGGCCAAACATGGAAACGATCACGC
This sequence comes from Faecousia sp., assembly GCA_045580465.1. Lineage (GTDB taxonomy): Bacteria > Bacillota > Clostridia > Oscillospirales > Oscillospiraceae > Faecousia. Next base: position 4,622 of record JAZNNV010000149.1, on the reverse strand, counting down.
TGACCGCATTCTTTTCGACCTCAATGCTCTCAACGACACCGGTGAAGGAGCTGAGGGGGCCATCGAGGATCCGGACGGTATCGCCAACCACATAGTTGACAATGATTTCCTTCTTCTCAACACCCATTGCATAGACTTCATCGTCCGTCAGGGGAGTGGGGTCGTTGCTGGATGTACCAACGAAGCCGGTAACACCGCGGATGTTTCTGATCACATGCCAGGTGTTGTCGCTGTAGATCATCTTGACAAGGACATAGCCGGGGTAGACCTTACGTTCATAGGTCTTGGATACGCCGGATTCGGTGATCTCGGTGACAGTCTCCATCGGGATGGAGATGGCGAGGATCACGTCCTGAAGATGACGGCTTTCGATGGTCTTTTCGATGGTGGCTTTTACCGTGTTCTCATAACCGGAGTAGGTATGCACTACATACCATCTTGCAACGTCTGCCATAGCAATTACCTTACTGGAATGCTTCGATCAGAGCGTTGATGCTGACGCCGGCCACGAAGTCGAACAGCCAGATGAATACGCCGACGACCAGAACACAGGCGACGACGATCAGGGTGTTTTTAACAACCTGCTGCGGGGTGGACCAGACGACCTTCTTCAGCTCGCTCTTCAGCTCACGGAAGTAACGGCATACTGCACCCCAGGTTCTCTTGAACCAGTTTTCCTTTTTGACATCTGCCATAGCTGTGTTCCTCTCCTTACTTGGTCTCGTTGTGAGTGGTGTGCTTTCTGCAGAATCTGCAGTACTTGCTCATTTCGAGACGGTCAGGGTCGTTCTTCTTGTTCTTCATGGTGTTGTAGTTTCTCTGCTTGCACTCGGAGCATCTCAAAGTGACTTTAACGCGCATAACGGCACCTCCTTATATTGCCTCCCTGTATCACCTCGTCTAGAAAAATTTAGTAAAGCGGCCACTACAATTGCCACTTCGAGGCTGAAAAGAGCGCAATAAAAAAGCCCTCTTTTCACAGGTAGAACCATTCTATCACAGGCTATGACGAAAGTCAACACTTTTTTTACCGAAATTTCGGCTGTTTTAGGCTCTCGGACATCCATTTTCGCATATTTGGCATAAATCCAAGGCGGGACGCTATATATGTAGAGATGGAGGGATGAAAATGAAGCGGAAATTCGTGGTGAGTTACATTATAGGTGTGTTGATCCCGCTGGCTGTGGGGGCATTGTCCGCCCTTCTGACGATGGGGAATATGGACCTTTACGCACAAGGCATTCTCAAACCGCCCCTTGCACCGCCCGGATGGCTGTTCCCGGTAGTATGGACGATCCTTTACGCCTTGATGGGTCTCGGCAGTGCAATCATATGGTTAGAGCCGCCCAGTGCCGAGCGTAACAGGGCACTCAATCTGTATATTGCACAGCTGATCGTCAACTTTTTCTGGAGTCTGATCTTTTTTAACGCGCAGGCGTTCGGTTTTGCGGCGCTGTGGCTGATTTTGTTGTGGGTGCTGGTTGCGTTGATGATCCTTCAGTTTTGGAAGGTCAACCGAAATGCCGCCCTCTTGCAGATCCCGTATTTGATCTGGTTGACCTTTGCGGCATATTTGAATATTGCGATCTGGATATTAAATGGATAAGTAAAGGTCAAAATTGACCTTTCCTTTTTCTGCCTGATGCTGTATAATATAGAAAAACAACGGAGGAAATCGTATGAAACGAATCATGGGAATCGATTACGGCGATGCACGCACTGGGATTGCACTTTCGGATCTTCTTTGTTCTATCGTGGGATCCACAACAGTGATCCCCAGCAGAAACCGCGAGAAGGCGATTGCAGACATTGTACGCATCGCAAAGGAAAACGATGTTGCTGAGATTGTCGTGGGTCTGCCGCGGAACATGGACGGCACGGAAGGACCCCGCGCGGAGCTATGCCGTGAGTTTGGTGCGTTGTTGGGTGATGCGACAGGACTGCCGATTCGTATGTGGGACGAGCGCCGCACAACTGTTGAAGCGCACAACATCCTTTCAGAACACAACTATCACGGTCAGAAGCGGAAAAATACCGTTGATGCCGTTGCCGCATCCCTGATCCTTGAAGGTTATTTGGCATTTCGCGGTCGGTAAAACAGCTCCCGCAGCCCAGTGATGATCAGCAATCCGCCGAATATCTTTCGAATGATGTCCAGTTCAATTCTAATTCCGATCCATGAACACAGCGCTGCGCCCAGACAACCGGCGGCGACCGCCGGAAGAATGGGTTTAACAGAGAGGGATTGTTTTTTGAGTCTCAGGAGGCTGACACTGCCGGCAGCAACGATGAAGAACATCAGATTGATGGTACGTGCTGTTTCGTGATCTGTATTGATCACCAGCGTCAGCCAGAGCATCAGCAGCGATCCTCCGCCGACACCGAGACCTGCAAGAAAACCGAGTAGGATGCCGAGAATTACAGCAATCGGAATACTATTCAGCATAAATACCGCACGCCACCCCATAAGATCATGATCCCAAGTCCCCGGTGAAGCCACTTCACCGGGATTTTCTTTGCCAATATGCCTGCCAATAGCGCTCCCGGAATTGCTCCGATGAGATAGGGCAGTGCATCTTTCCACGGCAGTGCGGTGTACCCCGGTGAAATTCCAAGGGACACAACGCACAGCGGCAGCATGATCGCAACAGATTTCATAAAGACAGCGGCATCATCAGAATCCAGAAAGGTAAGCAAGGGGACGAGGAGCATACCGCCGCCGGCACCCAGTAATCCGTTGATACAACCTGCTGCAAATCCGATTGATGCAAGTTTCCATTTGTTTGCTGATCCCATATGATCCCTCCAAATTAGAGTTTCCCCATATCCATGCGATCATATGCAAAAAAAAGATCCGGGCCCCGAAGGACCCGGATCGGGTATGCAATTAGCCAACGACGATGTCGTACTCCATGAAGGAGAGGTTGACGATCGTAGCGGTGGTGTTCTTGAGCAGCTCTTCGTGCCACTTCTCCATGTCGTCTGCGATCATGTCGTTTTCGATCATGAAGTCACGGTAGGTCAGGTCGTCGGTGGAGGAGTAGAACATGATGTGCCAGCCATACTCAGTCTCAACCAGACCGGTGTCGCCGGTCTTGCGGCCTTCCTCGAAGCACCACTTCTCGAAGGGCTCGACCATCTGACCGGGGAAGATGTCCTCGTACAGGCCACCGTTGGTAACCTTGCCGTTCTGATCATCGCTCTTCTTGTTTGCCAGCTCAGCGAACTTCTTCTCGATCTTTTCGATGTCCTTTTCGTCCTTGATGCTGTCCTGGAATTCCTGATAGAGCTTCTCTGCCTCGGTCTTGGCAGCCTGCTTCTCCTTTTCGGAGTAGGTCACGTTGCCGTCCTTGTCCTTGGTGCCGCCCTCGAACTTGACGAGGATATGGCGTACGTTTGCCATGTGGACTTCATTGGTGTCGCACTCGTTAAAGAGAACGATATAGTAACCGTTAACGATCTTCTTGCTCTCGTCCTTTTCTTCAGCGCTTGCGCTGTCATAGACGGGGAAGATACCCAGATCGCCATCCTTGCGGCCCTCTTCGATGATCCACTTCTTGGCAGCTTCATTGACATACATGTAGTCATAGAAGGTGTCCTTGGATTCCTTGGAGGTGACCTTCTTGTCGTCAGCAACGGGCTTGCCGTCCTTGTCGTACTTGTAGATGTCGAGGCTCTGCAGAGCTTCGTCGAAGGTCAGCTTGTTGTTGATGCCGGCAGCCTTCAGCTTTTCCATGTCAGCCTTGACCTTTTCACGGGCTGCATTCTTCTCCTCGTCAGTCCAGGTGGTGTTGCCCTTGTCGTCCTTGGTGCCTTCGCCCAGATAGGAGCTCATGTTCAGGGAGTGGTAGACGAAGGTGTATCTGTTGTACATGTGCTTTTTCTCATTCTCGTAAGCACGGTAGTCCTTTGCCTCGTACTCCAGGGAGTCAGCGTGATCGTCGTAGTATGCGGAAGCAATGCAGGTGATGGTGTAGTACTCAGCGTACTCCTTCTCGTTTGCACTGGGACCGTAAACGGTACGCAGATACTCGTTGACAGTATTACAGTCGTTGTACTTGGCATAGGTAGGCAGGGAAGCCAGAGCATTGTCCAAGGTCTTCTGATCCTCTTCGGACATCTTGTAGTTCTTGGACATGGCATCGTCGTACAGAGCGTAAACGCTCTTTGCGTTCTCGATGGCGATGTCGATGAAGTAATCAGCCCAAGTGGTGTTCTTTTCCTGATCCTTGATCTGCTTGTCGAGAGCCTTGGTGGTATCAAAGCCAAGCATCAGGGACCAGTAGTTGCCGTAGTAGCTGTAATACTGGGAGTAGACCTCGTCATGATAAGTGGAGATGGCGTCGACATAGTAGTAGCTCAGTTCGGAGGCAGACAGCTCATGATCACCGATGGTGACGGCATGAGAACCGCTGCGCAGAGCACCTTCAACATAGGGTGCGACAATAACGCCGAGAACGATGGCTACGACCAGGACCATTGCGATTGCAAAGGTAACGGTGTAAGTCTTCAACTTTTTGGCTTCACGCTGTTCCTGAAGCTGCTTTTCAGTCAGGTTGGCGGCCATTTGCTCTTTACGGAGCTTTTTCTTGCTGGATGCGCTCATTTGATCAATTCCTCTC
>JAZNNV010000148.1:0-8838 GCA_045580465.1 Faecousia sp. | reverse complement strand
CTGCATAGCTCTTCCGCCAAGCACGAAGCTGGGACGAACAAGCACAGGATAGCCAATCTCTCCGGCAGCCCGGAGGCCAGCCTCAATGCTCGTTACAGCCTGCCCTTTCGGCTGTGGGATGTCCAGGGAAAAAAGCAGTTTTTCAAAGGCATCACGGTTTTCGGCGCGTTCAATAGCGTCGCAGTCGGTACCGATGATCCGGATCCCCCGCGCACGGAGCGGCGCAGCCAGATTGATCGCGGTTTGTCCGCCGAGTGTCGCAATGACGCCTTCCGGCTGCTCCATCTCAATGATGTTCATGACGTCTTCCACACACAGCGGCTCAAAATAGAGCTTATCCGAACAGGTGTAGTCAGTCGAAACCGTTTCTGGATTGTTGTTGATGATGATGGCCTCGTAGCCGGACGCCTTGATGGTCTGCACCGCATGAACCGTGGAATAGTCAAACTCCACGCCCTGACCGATACGGATCGGGCCTGATCCCAATACGATCACTTTCTTTTTTTCTGAAACGGCTGACTCGTTCTCATCCTCATAGGTGGAATAGAAATATGGAATATAGCTGTTAAACTCAGACGCACAGCTGTCGATCATCTTGTAGACCGGAAGAATGCCGTTTGCTTTTCTGAAATCGAATATCTCCCTTTCCGGCATATTCCAGAACTGTGCGATGGCCTGATCGGAGAAGCCCATTTTCTTGGCTGAGCGCAGCGCGTGGATATCGCCGGGATGCTCCTTGATTTCCTTTTCTACTTCCACAATATGACGGAGCTTGCGAATGAAGAACCTGTCGATGGCAGTTGCTTCGGCTATGCTGTCAACGCTTGTCCCAAGACGCAGCAGCTCAGCAATGGCGTAGATACGGTCATCGGTGCCGGTTCTGATGTATTCAAGCAGTTCAGCTTTGGACACGCCGTCGAACTTCCGATGATGCAGATGGCAAAGACCGATCTCCAGCGAACGCACCGCTTTCAGCAGGCTTTCCTCCACGGTTCTGCCGATGCCCATGACTTCGCCGGTCGCCTTCATCTGGGTGGAAAGCGTGTTGTTGGCGTCTGCGAATTTGTCAAAGGGAAAGCGCGGCATTTTGGTCACCACATAGTCCAATGCGGGCTCGAAGGATGCAGGCGTATTGGCAAGCTGGATCTCATCCAGCGTCATGCCCACGCCAATCTTCGCCGATACCCGGGCGATGGGATAACCACTTGCTTTAGAGGCAAGGGCGGAGGAACGGGATACCCGTGGATTGACCTCAATGAGGTAATAATGAAAGGAATTCGGGTCGAGAGCAAACTGCACGTTACATCCGCCCTCGATTTTCAGAGCGCGGATAATTTTCAGCGCGCTGTCACGGAGCATATGATACTCCTTGTTCGTGAGCGTCTGCGAAGGACAAACCACAATGGAATCGCCGGTGTGGATTCCAACAGGGTCGAGGTTTTCCATGTTGCAGATGGTGATCGCCGTATCATGGCTGTCGCGCATCACTTCATACTCGATCTCTTTATATCCCTTGATGCTTTTTTCAATCAGCACCTGTCTGACCGGTGAAAGGGACAGCGCATTTTTCATCAATGGAAGAAACTCTGCTTCGTTTTCCGCAAAGCCTCCACCCGTACCGCCAAGGGTGAAGGCAGGACGGAGAACAACGGGATAACCGATGCCCTGTGCAACGGTCAGACCTTCCTCCACAGAGGCGGCAATATCAGAAGGCAGTACAGGTTCACCCAGCTGCTCACAAAGCTCCTTGAACTTCTCTCGGTCTTCCGCCTGCTCAATCGAACTGCTCCTTGTGCCAAGCAGCTCTACCCGGCACTCGGCAAGTACCCCCTTTTTTTCAAGCTGCATGGCAAGATTTAACCCCGTCTGTCCACCGATACCAGGCAGAATGGCGTCGGGGCGCTCATAGCGGATGATCTTGGCAATGTATTCAAGGGTCAGCGGTTCCATGTAGACTTTATCGGCAATGGATGTATCCGTCATAATGGTGGCAGGATTGGAATTGCAGAGAATGACTTCGTAGCCCTCCTCCTTCAGCGCAAGGCAGGCCTGTGTTCCTGCATAGTCAAATTCCGCCGCCTGACCGATGACAATAGGTCCGGAACCGATAACAAGGACTTTCCTGATATCTGTTCTTTTAGGCATCGCTTTGTGCCTCCATCATTTTGATAAACCGGCCAAAGAGATAGGTGCTGTCCTGGGGGCCAGGCGCGCTTTCAGGGTGGTACTGCACGCTGAAAACATTGTCCTTGTCGCACTTGAGTCCTTCCACGGTTTGATCCAGCAGATTGATGTGTGTCACCGTAAGCGGTGTTTTGGCAAGGCTATCTGCATCCACCGCAAAGGAATGATTCTGCGAGGTGATCTCAATTCTGCCCGTTTCCAGATCCCGCACCGGATGATTCCCGCCCCTGTGGCCGAATTTCAGCTTGTATGTCCGGGCACCGTAAGCCAGCGCGATCATCTGATGGCCTAAACAGACCCCGAACATGGGATACTTTCCAATCAGCTTTCTGATGGTTTCAACGGTCTGCGGCACATCGTTGGGATCTCCTGGGCCGTTTGAAATAAAGATTCCATCAGGTGACAGCGCAGCAATGGCCTCAGCAGGCGTGTTCCATGGGACGATTGTCACCTTGCAGCCCCTTCGGTTCAGCGAGCGCACGATATTCATCTTCATCCCGCAATCGATTGCCACCACACGGTAATGATGCTTTTCAGCGTAAGAAATCATCACTCTATCACAGCTCACTCGGGATACAGCATCGGTTGGAATGCTGGTGGCTTTCAGGGTTGCAAGTCCTGCTTCCAGGGAAGTGGAAGCATCGGTGATCAGCACTTTACGGGAGCCATAGTCCCGGATGGAACGGGTCAGCTTTCTTGTATCAATCCCGGATATGCCGGGGATACCGAACTTCTCCATGACCTCCGACAAGGTGGCTTTGCTCCGGAAATTCGAGGGTTCATCATTGTATTCCCGGACGATGAGGGCGCCGAGCGTAGGTACATCCCGCTCATAGTCATCCTCCGCCATGCCATAGTTGCCGATCAGCGGATAAGTCATCACGACAGCCTGATAGGTATAGGAAGGATCGGAGAGGATCTCCTGATAACCGACCATCGAAGTATTGAACACGATCTCGCATACCCTGTCCTCCGCAGCACCGAAGCCATAACCGCAGTACTCCTGGCCGTCTTCCAGAATGATCTTTCTGTTATGCTCAGTCACCATATCGGTACCTCATTTCCTGATTTCTGACAATCGCTTTTCAAAACGATCCTTTCGGGTATCTGAGGGGATTTTCGTTGGATATTCCCCGCTGAAGCAAGCGCTGCAATACCCATCATGTCCTGTAAGCAGGCTCAGGCTTTCCACCGGGAGGTAGCCCAGTGAGTCAGCACCAATCATATCGCAGATCTCAGGAATGCTGTGCTTGCAGGCGACCAGATGCTCCCGGGAATCAATATCCGTTCCGTAATAACAGGGGTTCATAAATGGCGGCGAAGATATCCGTACGTGTACCTCAATCGCCCCGGCATCCCGGAGCAGCCTGACAACACGTCCGATGGTATTGCCTCTGACAATGGAATCATCTACGAGGACAACGCGTTTCCCTCTGACACTTTCCTCCACAGCGGCAAGCTTGATCCTGACACCGTCAAGTCTCGCATTCTGTCCCGGCGAAATGAACGTTCTGCCAATATACTTGTTTTTGATCAGACCGATTCCATATGGGATACCAGATTCCTGACTGAATCCAAGCGCCGCATCCATCCCTGAATCCGGAGCCCCGATAACGACATCCGCGTTCACCGGATGGGCTTTGGCGAGAGTCCTTCCCGCCTTCACGCGGAAGGAATGGACGGATATGCCATCGATCACCGAATCAGGACGAGCGAAATAGATGTACTCAAATATGCAGAGCTTCTTCGCCCTTTTGCCGCAGTGTTCACGCCTGGATACTACGCCGCTTTTGCTGAATACCAGGATCTCTCCGGGTTCCACATCCCGGATAACCTCTGCTCCCACCGCCTTGATGGCACAGCTTTCAGAAGCCACAATGTACATTCCCTCAGCGGTTTTACCGTAACACAAAGGACGAAAGCCATATGGGTCTCTGGCGCAGATCAGCTTCTGCGGCGACATCAGAACAAGTGAGTAAGCACCATCCAGTACGGTCATTGCATGGCTTACAGCATCTTCAATCGATGGCGTTTTCAGCCTTTCCTTTGTGATGATGTAAGCAATGGTTTCGGTATCGCTGGTGGTGTGAAAAATCGCACCGGTAAGCTCCAGTTCACTGCGAAGCTCAGCGGCATTGCTGAGATTGCCGTTGTGTGCCAGGGCCATCCTTCCCTTTTGATGGTTGACCTCGATAGGCTGACCGTTATTCCGGTTGGTGCCGCCTGTGGTTCCATATCTTGCATGAGCCACCGCCATCGTGCTTTGGGGCATCCTGGCAAGAATATCCGGTGTAATAACCTCGCTGATCAGCCCCATATCCTTGTGGGAAACAAAGACACCATCATCATTAACAACGATGCCGCAGCTTTCCTGTCCCCGATGCTGAAGCGCATACAGGCCGTAGTAGGATATTCTCGCCACATCACATGGTTCCGGCGCGATAACACCGAATACTCCGCATTCCTCGTGAATACTCATCATTTTCCTCCGGTCATTTTCTCAACTGCCGCTCCAATGAAACCCTTGAACAGGGGGTGTGCCTTGTTCGGTCTGCTCTTAAATTCCGGATGGTACTGGACGCCCACATGGAAGGGACGCTCCGTCAACTCCACGGTTTCCACCAACTGCCCGTCAGGGGATGTTCCGCTGAGTGAGAGCCCGGCTTTCTCAAAGGCTTCGCGATAATCGTTGCTGAATTCATAGCGGTGCCTGTGCCGTTCGCTGATCATGGTGGTTCCGTAGCAGCGTTCCATGGTTGTACCTGCTTTGATAAGGCAGGGGTATGCGCCAAGACGGAGCGTGCCGCCTTTGTCGATGCTGTCACTCTGGCCGGGCATAAAATCGATCACCTTGTGCCTGCACAGTTCATCGAATTCGCCGGAGTTCGCATCTCCGATCCCCAGAACATTCCTTGCATATTCAATGACAGCAATCTGCATTCCAAGGCAGATACCGAAATACGGGATGCACTTCTCTCTTGCATACCGGGCAGCCAGAATCATGCCTTCAATGCCGCGGCCTCCGAAGCCGCCCGGCACCAGAATCCCATCAAGGCCGGCAAGCATTTCATCAACGTTCCCGGGGGTAATGGCTTCTGAATCAATCCAATGGATGCGGACATGGGTACTGCGTTCATATCCGGCATGGCGCAGCGCCTCTGCAACCGAAAGGTAAGCGTCATGTAAGGCCACATATTTTCCCACAAGACCGATGTCAACACAGTGCTGTCTTGCTTTGATGCGCTCCACCATGATTGCCCATTCTGTCAGATCAGGTTCAGGCGCTGTAATCCCGAGTTCGCGGCAGACAACCGAAGAGAAGTTGGCTCTTTCCAGCATCAATGGTGCCTCGTAGAGGTTCGGGAGGGTGATATTCTCAATCACACAATCCGGCTTTACGTTGCAGAACATGGAGATCTTTTTGAAAATCGATTCTTCCAGCGGTTCATCGCAGCGCAGAACGATGATGTCCGGCTTCACGCCCATTCCCTGCAGTTCCTTCACAGAATGCTGCGTCGGTTTTGATTTGTGTTCGTCCGAGCCGTGCAAAAACGGAACCAGGGTCACATGGATGAACAAACTGTTCTCCTTGCCGACTTCCAGGGAAATCTGCCGCACGGCTTCAATAAAGGGCTGGGACTCAATATCACCGATGGTACCGCCAATTTCGGTGATGACCACATCTGCATTTGTTTTTCTGCCGACCCGGTAAACAAAGTCCTTGATCTCATTGGTGATGTGCGGAATCACCTGCACCGTGGAGCCAAGGTATTCTCCGCGCCGCTCCTTATTCAGCACGTTCCAGTAGACCTTGCCGGTGGTCAGGTTGGAATATTTGTTGAGGTTTTCATCAATGAAGCGTTCATAGTGGCCAAGATCCAGGTCGGTTTCAGCACCGTCCTCGGTCACATAGACCTCACCGTGCTGGTAGGGACTCATTGTGCCGGGGTCAACGTTGATGTAGGGATCCAGCTTCTGGGCTGCGACCTTGAGTCCACGAGCCTTCAGCAGTCTTCCCAGGGAAGCGGCAGTGATACCCTTGCCAAGACCGGACACAACGCCTCCGGTGACAAATATGTATTTCGTCATATGTTCCTCCACCCCAATCATTCAACCGTGACCGATTTGGCCAGATTCTTCGGCTTATCGATATCGCAGCCGTTCTCCCTGGCAACGTAATAGGCAAGCAGCTGCAGCGGGACAATCTCCACCGCTGCCGTGAAAATCGTTTCCGTATGGGGAATGAAAATCATATCATCCACCAGAGATACGATTTTCTGGTTATCCTTGTAGGTCACGGCAAGGACTTCCGCGCCCCTTGCTTTCACCTCAACGATATTGCTCATGGTTTTCTCCATGATATGCTCATTGCAGCACAAAGCGATGACCGGCTGCTGCTCCTCGATCAACGCGATGGTTCCGTGCTTCAGCTCCCCGGCCGCATAGGATTCTGCATGGATGTAGGATATTTCTTTCATTTTCAGCGCACCTTCCAGCGCCACCGCATAGTCCGTATTGCGGCCGATGAAGAACATGGAAGCTGCACCATGATACTTCTTTGCCAAGGCCGGAATAGCCGGATTCATATCCAAAGCCTCCTGGATCTTCTTTGGCAAAGCCTTCAGGGATGTCAGCAGGGTATCATACAGCTCATCGTCAATCCGATGCAGCGTTTTCGCCGTATACAGCGCAAACAGATACAGCACAGAAATCTGTGTGGTATACCCCTTGGTGGTGGCGACGGCAATTTCCGGTCCTGCCCAGGTGTAAAGCGTATGATCCGCAATATTGGCAATGGTGCTGCCCACCACATTGACAACAGCCAGCGTTTTTGCGCCGCGATGCTTGCATTCCTTCATCGCTGCGATGGTGTCGGCAGTTTCGCCGGACTGCGACAGCACAATCAGCAGCGTATGCCCGTCGATCATCGGATCGCTGTAACGCAATTCGCTGGCCAGCTCGACCTGAACGGGAATCCGGCATAGCTTTTCGATGGCATATTTTCCCGCACACCCGGCGTAATACGCTGAACCGCAGGCCGTGATGACGATATTACGAATACCAGACAAATAGTCGGCACTCAGCTCAGCCTGGTCGAGAAGGATTTCGCTGCCCTTGATTCTTGGGGCTATGGTTGCCTTCACCGCTCTGGGCTGCTCCATGATCTCCTTGAGCATAAAGTGCTCGTATCCACCTTTTTCTGCCGACTGAACGTCCCAGGTAATACGGCTGATTCTCTTTTGGACAGGCTGTCCTGCCGGATCAAATACAGTAATGGCATCAGGCGTGATTTCAGCAAACTCGCCATCCTCCAGGTAGATGGCATTTTTCGTATAAGAAACCAGCGCTGTAACATCAGAAGCAAAGTAATTCTCTCCCACGCCGACACCGAGAATCAGGGGGCTTGCCTCCCGGGCTACATATACCTTTTCCGGCATGTCTGAACACACAACGCCCAGCGCATAGGAGCCTTGCAGACGCGAAGACGCCCTGATGACAGCCTTTTTCAGATCGCCCGTGTAGTACATTTCTATCAGATGCACAACAACCTCCGTATCTGTCTGGCTTTCAAAGCGATACCCCTTGCTGATCAGCTCTTCACGCAGAGCAATGTAGTTCTCTATAATGCCGTTGTGGACAACGGCGAATTTGCCGTCATTGCTCATGTGCGGATGAGCATTGGTATCGGTGGGCGCGCCGTGCGTTGCCCAGCGGGTATGTCCAATGCCGGTTGTACCGGGACAGTTCTTGCCGTCATCTGTTTTTTCGCACAGATTGGCGATTCTCCCGGTTACCTTGCTGACAGCTATCTGATGGCCATGAAGCACCGCTACGCCAGCCGAGTCATACCCGCGGTATTCAAGCTTTTTCAGGCCATCCAGCAGGATGGGCGCCGCCTCCTGTGAACCCGTATAGCCAACGATTCCACACATAATGTCCATCTCCCAATCTGAATTGTTATTCCCATTCCACCGTTGCCGGAGGCTTGGAGGTGATATCATAGACCACCCTTGAGATCCCCTTGATTTCATTCGTAATCCGGATGCTGGCTTTCTCAAGCACGTCGTAAGGCAGCCTCGTCCATTCTGCCGTCATAAAGTCATCTGTTGTGACGGCTCTCAATGCTGCCGTATAGCCGTAGGTTCGGGCATCGCCCATAACGCCCACGCTTCTCAGATCAGTCAGCACCGCAAAATACTGATTTGTGCTGCCTTCCAGCCGCGCATTGGCAATCTCCTCGCGGAAGATGGCATCAGCCTCCCGCAGAATCTCCAGCTTCTCCCTGGTGACTTCTCCAATCACACGCACAGCAAGTCCCGGTCCTGGAAACGGCTGACGCCACACCAGCTCCTGCGGAATGCCCAGCTGTGTGCCGACTTCCCGGACTTCATCCTTGAACAGCTCCCGGAGCGGCTCCACGATCTCATCAAAGGCAATCACGTCGGGCAGACCTCCCACGTTATGATGGCTTTTGATGACCGCGGAATCGCCCTTGCCGCTTTCGATGACGTCGGGATAGATGGTGCCCTGCGCCAGCACATCCACTTTGCCAAGCTGCTTTGCCACATCCTCGAATACGCGGATGAACTCTTCGCCAATGATCTTCCGTTTCTGCTCCGGCTCGGTGACGCCTTGCAGTCTGCTGAGGAAACG
>JAZNNV010000147.1:0-4337 GCA_045580465.1 Faecousia sp. | reverse complement strand
GGCTGTACCTTAACCGTCTGCTCACAATAGGTGCAGTAACCGTCTACATACTTCCGTTTGGCATAGTGGTAAAAGATGTACTGCTCCGGGATACCGACTTTATCTACCCAATGCTTCCAGTCCTTTGGAAGCGCACGGGTTTGCTTCAGATCTTCATCCCAAGGATCGGTAATCTTCCTATGCCGTTTTTCAAGACGATCTTTCATTATAGCCTGTTGGAACTGTCTGATTCCTTTGGTAATATCGTTGCCTGTATATGAGGTGCCGAAGTAAGCATTGATCTCGTTTCCGGTATGCTTGTCATAGATAATGCCATGGGCATTGTAATGATAGCTGGGCCAGGGAAGTCGATCAAAGCATGCGGTAAGCCACTTATCTTCGTTTACCACATAGGTAAGATAGGTTCTTTCCTTACGGTCAAGGTAAATCTCATACTCAGGAGTTTTACATTTTTCGCGCAGTGGCTCAGCAAGAAAACAGGACAGTTTCAGTATATCTCCGTCCACAATAGACCGAAGATACAGCCAATTCTTCTGTGATCGGCGCTCGTATGTAGATCCGTAGAACTTGATTTGTTCAATTACCGGTTTGTCAGCGGCTGCAATCTTGAGCATTTTCCGTGTTGCCGTCTGTTTCGGCATTTTCAGTAAGTCTGCTTTATTCATAGAATTTCATTCCTTTCATTTAGATTGACATCATACCACACATCGGGCAGAATCGACTCCCCATCCACACGGACGAGAGCGATCTGCTCAATATGGCTTCTGTCAACAGATTCTTTGGCAAATGCAAGATAGTCACCGATCTTTCCGCTGGCGACCGGATCAATGCCTCGTACCACTGCATAACCACAGCAGGCTGCAGCTTTATCGTGATGGACATGGCAGCTCCATTGGCGCTTCGGATGATCGGTCATAAAGGCAAGAGAGTACAAGAAGTATTCATCCAGCGTGAGTTCCTTGAGAATGGTTAGCTCCGTGCAGGATATTTTGGAATCGCAGTCATCCTCGTCAATATCGCCCCCGGCATCCACAAGGCAGAAAACTGCCCTGTGAATATCGGAGTAATAGGAGAGACAATCCAGCGGATCTTCCGCACAGTGAAAACCGTTTTGTCGGCAGTTCGCTTTATCGGTCACATTTTTACCCATAACGAACTGATAACCGAGACAAACAAGCCCGGGATTAAAAGCTTTACAGGCAATCATATCAGGCTACCCCCATATTGAAGATGGAGAGCTGCCCTTCGGATTGCTTTTCTGCAGGCTTTACTTCCGCAGGTTTTTCCTCGACCTTCTTCGGCTTTGCGGGCTTCTTTTCCTTTTTCGCCGGAGTAGTCTTCTTCGGTGTATAACCGGTATAAGGCTTCGGTACGAAATCTTCCTCGCCGTCCTTCTTATCTTCGGGTGCTTCCATATCATTGAAATAGTCCACAGCCCACTGATAACAAAGATCATCGGGAACATCGCATCCATATCCCTCATTGGTCGGCTTGATACCGTTATCTTCCATCTCCTGCTTGACAAATTCCATCGCCTTACGGTTGATGTACTTGAAGCAGTTGATCATGCTCTTGCGCGGGTGCATGACCTGCTGAGCGAACTGCAGGTTTTCAAAGCAGAGTGCCTGTACATATTCGGTCACGCATTGCTTCATATTGCGGCGGGTGATACGCTCGGCATCAGCAGCAAGACGGTTCGATGAGGCTTCCATCAGCGCATCATCGTCCATTGCAATCGCTGCTTCCCACGCCATCGTGTCAGCTTCTTCACGCTCACGCTTCTTGGCTTCCCATTCTGCTTTGCGTTTTGCTTCCGCTTCTTCATGTGCTTTTCGCTTTTCATCCTCTGAGGGCGGATTGATGGTTTCGGCAGGGGAGTTTCCTTCTTCCTCTGCCGGTTCTTCATCGTCTTCCGAAGGAGAGGCGGTGGCTTCGTTGAGTTCAGCAAGCAACTTCTGTGCTTCAGCGGCTTCTGCTGCCTGACGCGCTTCATCGCGCTGCGCTGCAAGCTCCGAGGCGGTCATAGCCTGTTCTTCTTCCTGTTCCTTACGCATTTTGTTTTCCATATCGATTTCCGAAAATATACCCATGATAATTCTCCTTTATAAAAATAGGACACGGTACAGTTGGGTTCTGTACCGTGTCATCTCATTTTGTAGCTGTATCAGCCTTGCTTCATTGGTTTTGCCAGGAAAGGGGAGAACTTAACCGGACAGAAGGAATCACGGTCACGGTAATAATACCGCCGCTTTTCCTCGTCGTACAGTTCAACCACATCCGATGGCGAAATGCTTCTGCCGTGATAATTCTCCGGCAAGGTGTCATTGTACCTGAGAAAGAGGAAGTCAAGACGTTTGGCGTCCGATTCCGTCATATCGCAGGGGATGTAGTCATCACAGACCAGTCGGTATTCTGCGGCAGGAGGCTGTTCATAGCCGGCTTTGCGCAGAGCATCGATGCCGTCAAAGGCGAATTTCTTCGTCTGATGTTCTTCATCGAAATCCAACTGATAAATGCGGAAATACTGGTGTGTCCGTCTGGTCAGCAAGTGCTTCTGCAGAACAGAATCATTCTCTGCACACATTGCGTATTCCTCGTCGGACAGACCAAGGTATTCCGGTAATGTTTTTGCATGTTCGGACGATTCATGCCAGGTGGTGATTTCATCATCGAGTTCTTCGAAATCACACAGCCCGTGCATAAACCGATCCCTGAAAGTCATTTGTTCACGCTCCTTTTTCTGAGACTTGCGCCTGAGTGCAAGCTGCCAATCGTCAATTCCTTTGTAATTGGGGTTCCATGTAAGGCGTCTGCAGTCCATCCCATACTTGTTTGCAAGCTGCCGGATTGCCGATGCGCCTTTGTCAACCATTTCGTTTTTGTATTTGTCCATATCGTGCGCTTCCACAATGAGCTGTGTGCCGGTACGGGAAATGACTTTGAACAGATCTTCAAGGGAGGTCAGATTGTTGGCTCCTGCGATTGCCGCAAAGGTACGCCCTGTCAGACAGTGGGCAATATCCGCTTTCAGTACACCCTCGGTAACATATATAGTCTTTGCATTCCGTTCCCCTATGAGGTGAACAGGACTACCTGACGAGCAGCCGTTTTGCTTGCCCGAGGAAGAGAGCCATATATATTTGGCACCGGGTTTGTCCGATGTTTCATCGGGATTCTTCAGCGGTGTATCCAGTCGTATCTGAAAGCCTGCGATCCGACCTTCCATGTCCCTTGCAGGAAGAAGAATGCCTGCTGTGTAAGAGCAAAAATTCAGCGTCCATTTCCCATCCTTCTGATAGAAGCCGGGCACACCCTGAACGGTATGCCCAAGCCCAATCAGACGTTCGGTAATCGAACGGCACATATAGAAGGGAGGGGTACTCCTGAACCCAAGGCGGTCGATCTCTGCATCGGAAAGTCCGCGCACAGAACGCAAATGTTCCAGGTGCTCCTTTTTCAGCAGCAGTTGTTCAAGCATTGCTGTGTATGTCTTATGGATCACACCTGCATCCGCTTTTTTGGACTCGCTGATCTGTCTTGGAGCAGAAGTGCTTGGCAGGGACAATGTTTGTGAGGAAATAATGATGCCGTTCTGAATGGCTTCACATATTTCACGAAATGCGACAGAAGTACTGGTATTCTTGATACCCGCATACAACTGAAGCATACCGCCTCCTGTTTGGCAGTAATTACATTTCCAGACGTTTTTCTCGTAGTTGATCTTCAGTTTTCCTCGGTTATCGCCGCAGAACGGACAGTCGGTGTAAACGCCATCTCCGCACGGTCTGCGGATACGTAATCCCACCAACTGGACCACATCTTCGATGCAGAACGGAAAATCCGCACTTTGGTCCATGGAGACGCCCTCCTTTCTTCTTTATTTTGTCATGGCTCAACTTGCTTTTGCCATTCTTTCCAGATCTTTCAGCACGATAGCAGCACTTGCACGAAGGATATTATCCTCCCCTTTGTAGCCGGGAGTCGTATAGAAACGAACACTGGCAGGACGTTTCGCAATCGCCTGTGCCATCGTCCAGCCCTTACAGGAGCCGGTTGTGATGACATAGTTCAGCGCATCCTCAACACTCATAAGCTTGATGATTTCTTCTACCGGCGTATTGGTGGTATAGGAGACCGCACCCTCGGCAGTCTGTTCCGCAGATGCTTCTGCTGACGGAATTGCTTCCAGGACAGGGGCGCTGACGGGTTCGGAAACCGGTGCGGTTTCACTGACAGGGGTGGGAATCGCATCAGCTTTCGGCTCTTCCTTGACGGTAGATGTCGGAATGACTTCTTCGGCGACTTTGATGCTTTCTGCTTTCATAACAGGAGCATCT
>JAZNNV010000146.1:0-7926 GCA_045580465.1 Faecousia sp. | reverse complement strand
CGTTCCAGGTCGCCGGAGTCCATGACCCGGTCTTGGGTTGCCTGATTTTCACGGTAGATGCCGCCCTGCTTCAGCAGCTCGTCAACCAGCGTGGTCTTGCCGTGGTCAACGTGGGCGATGATGGCAATATTACGGATTTTTTCCTGAGATGCCATAAAAAACCGAACTCCTTTGTATTTTGGATTTCTTTCAACCTTAAAAATATACCACATCCACAAAAAGAATGCAATATTTTTGGTTATAAATTATAAATTACAAGGGATAAATTTGTTGCGTTCCCCAAAGCTTCCCTTGTAGGGGAGCCGAATGGTCGCCCCTGCACTTCCAATCGTAGGGGCGTGTTGCAGAGCGCAGCGAATCTGAAATCGAAATGATCGCCGGGGGCAATCATACCATAACAAAATGCTGCCGCCACGAAACCCGTCGATATTGTAGTGGCGGCACCAAGGGGCCGCCCTACAGTCTCCATCGTGACGTTTCCGATCGTAGGGGCGTGCATTGCACGTCCGCACAGGTGGTGTGGCGATATATACGAAAGAAAAACGCTCATCCGTGCGTTTCTTTATACATCTCGCCACTTGACCGGGGGACTGAAGGTATGTTATATTTATGAGTAATAAACTTGCAATTACGCCTGCAAAGGAGACTACCATGAACAGATGGAAAAAGGTGCTGACGTACCTCGTCATCATCGGGATGGCGTGCATCAATGCCGTCAACTATAAGCTGTTTGTTTTCCCCAATCAGTTCGCCCCGTCGGGTCTCAACGGTCTTTGCACCATGTTCCAGTACGTGACGAAGCTGAACATGGGTTATCTGAACCTGCTGCTGAATCTGCCGCTGGCGATCGCTGTTTATTTTAAGGTCAGCAAGTCGCTGGCGCTGCGGGCAATGACCTATGTGCTGAGCTTTTCCGTTATGCTGGTGCTTTTTGATTATGTGGACTTTTCCGCCTTTGCCTACAGCACCACAAGCTCTACCATTTTAGGACCTTTGGTGGCAGGCATCATCTACGGCACCATCAGTTCGGTGCTTCTGAAGGCGGGCGCTTACGCCGGCGGTACGGATTTTGTGGCATCCCTGATCCACAAATCCCGCCCGGATTTCAACTTCTTCTACACCGTGTTTGCCATGAACGTGGTGGTGGCGTGCATTTCCTACTTCGTCTACGATTTCAAGCTCGAGCCGGTTCTGATGTGCATCCTCTACAGCTTCACCACCAGCACCATCATCGACCGCTCCAACAAGTCCGGCCGCAGCGCGGTGCGCTTTGAGATCATCACCGATCACCCCGAGGAGCTGTCAAAAGCCATCATTGATCAGCTGCACCACAGCGCCACCATGATCCCCGGCAAGGGCATCTACAAGGGCAAGGAGACGAACATCCTCATTTGCATCGTCAACAAGCCGCAGGCGGCATCCATGGCAGCCATCATCCAGTCCATCCCCGGCACTTTTGCCGTCTGCAGTCAGGTCAGCGAGGTCATGGGCAACTTCAAACGCCTTGACAACCGCAATCAGCGGGAGCTGCAGCTGCTGGACAAGGGCGACGGTACCGGTATTTGAGTCAAAATTTTTACAATATATAAAGGAGGACGACCCCCATGGCGTTTTATTACTCGGAGCCAAGCCACACCTTCAGCGAATATCTCCTGATTCCCGGCTACACCTCGGAAGATTGCATTCCCAACAATGTCAGTCTGCGCACGCCCCTGACCAAGTATCGCAAGGGTGAGGAAGAGCCTGCCATCAGTCTGAATATTCCCATGGTTTCCGCCATCATGCAGTCTGTGTCCAACGACACCCTCGCCATCGCATTGGCGAAGGAGGGCGGTCTGAGCTTTATTTTCGGTTCTCAGTCCATCGAGTCCCAGGCAGCCATGGTCGCCAGAGTCAAGGGTCACAAGGCAGGCTTCGTAGTCTCCGCCTCCAATCTGACACCTGAAAACACACTTGCCGACGTGCTGGCACTGAAGGAGAGCAACGGCTTCTCCACCGTCGCCATCACCGAGGACGGCAGCGCAAACGGTAAGCTCTTGGGCATCGTCACCAGCCGTGACTACCGCATTTCCCGCATGGATCCCTCTGAGAAGGTGGCTTCCTTCATGACTCCCATCGAAAAGATGGTGGTCGCTCCCGCGGACACCACCCTCAAGGCTGCCAATGACATCATCTGGGAGCATAAGCTCAACAGCCTGCCCATCGTGGATGATGAGGGTCACCTGATGTACTTCGTTTTCCGCAAGGACTACGCCTCCCACAAGGCAAATCCGCAGGAGCTGTTGGACAGCAAGAAGCGCTATCTGGTGGGTGCGGGCATCAACACCCGGGACTATGCCACCCGTATCCCTGCCCTGCTGGAAGCAGGCGCGGATGTGCTGTGCATCGACTCCTCCGAGGGCTACACCTGCTGGCAGGAAAAGACCATCGCATGGGTGCGCGAGCGTTACGGCGACTCCGTGAAGATCGGCGCGGGCAACGTGGTTGACCGGGACGGTTTCCTGTTCCTTGCAAAGGCGGGTGCTGACTTCGTCAAGGTGGGCATCGGCGGCGGTTCTATCTGCATCACCCGTGAGACCAAGGGCATCGGTCGCGGTCAGGCGACAGCCTTGATCGAGGTGGCGGCTGCCCGTGACGAATATTTTAAGGAAACGGGCATTTACGTGCCGATCTGCTCCGACGGCGGCATCGTCCACGACTATCACATGACACTGGCACTGGCAATGGGCGCGGATTTCCTGATGCTGGGTCGCTATTTCGCCCGCTTCGACGAATCTCCCACGCCTAAGGTGCTGGTCAACGGCAGCTACATGAAGGAGTATTGGGGCGAAGGCTCCAACCGCGCCCGCAACTGGCAGCGTTACGATCTGGGCGGTGCTTCCAAGCTGACCTTTGAGGAGGGCGTTGACTCCTACGTCACCTACGCAGGCAGCCTTCGGGACAATGTGGGGGCGAGCCTTTACAAGGTCAAGTCCACCATGTGCAACTGCGGCGTGATCACCATTCCCGACCTGCAGCGGGAAGCAAAGCTGACGCTGGTATCCTCCACCCCCATCGTCGAGGGCGGCTACCACGATGTCACCCTCCGGGCAACCCCCGGCAGTAAGTAAAGAAAAAACGGGCGTGCTTCTGCACGCCCGTTTTGCATACTCTCACGATAGTAACACATTCCATCGTAGGGCGGGCGCTTGCTCCCGCCGGATATTTTGCAAACGCAAAATATCGCGCCGTTAGGCGCAAATACTGTGACGGAGCATTTGCGGAATATCCGCCCATCGAGGTCGGATATTCCGATGGCGGGAGCAAGCACCTGCCCTACAATGTCGTTGTTGGTACATAGATTCCTCGCCAGCCCTACCATCGGGAGCGCAACAAATTTATAATTTGTAATTATCCGCCCAACAGCAGCGGCTGGAGCTGTTTTCCCCCCATGGCGGCGGCAAGGGTCTGGGGGATCTGGGTGAAATCCGCCACCAAAGAGGTGGGCTTTTCCAGCGCGTCATCCTGCCCAAAGGGGACAAAATAGTAGTTTTTCCGCACCAAAAGCCGTCCGATGTTCTCCGCCGCGGCGGCAAGGGCATCGTTGGTGGAGATCGCTATGATCACGGGTCGCCCGTTCCGCAGGTGGCTCTTCGCCGCCATGGTCACGGCGGTGTCGGCGATGCCGTGGGCGAGCTTGGCGAGGGTATTTCCCGTGCAGGGCGCGATGATCAGCGCGTCAAACAGCTTCTTCGGACCGATGGGCTCTACCTGCGCGATGGTGTGCAGGGGCGCTGTGCCGCACAGCCCCGTCGCCCGTTCAATGTGGGCTTGCGCCGCACCGAAGCGGGTATCCGTTTCGTAGGCGGCAGGGGAGAAAATAGGGGTCACGGTGTGTTCCCTGCAGAGCTCCTCCATCACCGGGAACACCCGGCTGAAGGTGCAAAAAGAGCCGCAGAGGGCAAAACCGAGGTTCATTGGTCATCCTCCTTTCCGAGCAGCCGCAGGGCTGTTTCGACGATCAATTCTGCCTGCGCCTCCGGCAGCAGCTTCCCCGGCAGACCCCGGGCGTGGATAACATTTTCACCCTCGATCCCCCGCACCGAGGCAAGGTCGAGCTTGATGCAATCCGGCGGGCAGACCTCTGCCTGCAAAACAGGCGCGGGAACGGTGTTGAAGATCACGCGGCAGCGGTCAAGGGAGCGCGGCAACTGCTCCATGGTCAGCGCCTCGCAGCCAAGGGACGCGATCATGGCGCGGTCACGCTCCTTCCGGGCGGCGACCCGAACCTGCGCACCCAGCTGCCGCAGATGCTGCGCAAGGCATTTTCCGATCCGTCCCCAGCCGATGATCAGCACCCTCAGCCCCAAAAAACGGACGGGGAGCTGATTTCCCGCAAGACGCAAGGCGGCTTCTGCCGTCAGGGCAGCATTTTGAGCGAGATAGTATTCATCCTGCAGAAAATCAAATTTTTTATAGGTTTCCAAAAGCGGATGGGAGAGCTTTCCTCCCAGCACGGTCACGTTCCGGGGAAGCGCGTGCAGGAGTGACTCCAAATGTTCTGTGTCGAAAAGCGGCACCGGCAGCAGCAGATGGGTCACGTCGGCACGGGGTTCTTCCACCGCGGGGATGCCTCGGCTGCGCAAAATCTGCAGCACCTGCGGCATGCCGGAAACGCAAAAAAATACGTCGTTCATACGATCACCCTTTCACTCCACAATATGAGCCGGAAATGTCCCTTGTGACAGAGTTTTTCTTGCATTTTCCAACACTTTTTGGTATAATATGAAAGAGGTGATTTCCCGTGCAACGACTTGGTTTTATTCACGATATGATGGACATCAAGGTCCTGATTTTGTTCGTAACCTCCCGCTGCAGCTATCCGCTGACCATGCAGGAGCTTTACGAGCTGTGCTATCAGGACGATTGTGTCAGTTATTTTGATATTTGTACCGCTGTGCCGGAGCTGGTGGCTTCCGGGCATTTGCTGCTGGACGCGCAGGATTGTTTTGTGATTACGGACAAGGGGCGGGAGACATGCTCTCTGACGGAGGACTCCATTGCTTTTACGGTCAAGCAGCGGGCGGAAAATGCTGTGGAGCGGTATAACCGCCAAATTCGCCGCAATAGCTTCATCAAGACCCAGATCATCGCCCGGGACGGCGGGGATTACTCCGTGATCATGTCCCTTGACGATGAAAAGGGCAACCTGATGACGCTGGAGCTGATGGCGCCCGACCAGCGGCAGGCGGTGCGGCTCAGCCGCTTGTTCGAGCGGAAGGCTGAGGATGTGTACAATGTCACGATGACGGAGCTTCTGGACGCAGAGGACGAATTGGAAGATTAAAAAACGGGGCGTGCATGACACGCCCCGTTTTCATTGTCGGGTAGGTACTTGCTCCCGCCGTCGGAATATCCGACCTCGATGGGCGGATATTCCGCAGTTGTTCCGTTACAGAATTTGCGCCTTACGGCGCGATATTTTGCATCTGCAAAATATCCGGCGGCAGCAAGCAGCCGCCCTACGGACACAATTCAAATGTAGGGACGATAAAAAAGGCATCGGTCGTGTGACCGATTCCTTTTTGTTACAGCTCTTCCAGATAGCTGACGCCTTTGATTTTCTTGACATTTTCGATCAGCACATCGTGATCGCAGCGCTTGGGCGAACGCAGTGTCGCCAAAAAGCCACGGGCGCCCTCCTCGGGGGAGCCGTTGCCGTCGATCTGGATGTTGTTGATCTTCAGACCCAGCTGGCGGATTTCGTGGATGAAATCGCCCAGAGGTACATCCTCATCCAGCACAATGTAGATTTCGACTGCCTTGGTCTTGCTGTTGATGTGGTTATCCCAGTACTGCAGCACCGTCAGGATCGTGAAGATCGCAACGCCCGCCACCAGCGCGGCTTCGTAAAAGCCGACACCCAGCGCAAGACCCACGCCCGCGGAAGACCACAGACCTGCCGCCGTGGTCAGACCCTTGATCTGATTGTGGCGGGTGACGATGATCGTACCGGCACCGAGGAAACCGATGCCGCTGACCACCTGCGCGCCCAAACGCATGGGATCGCCCGAGGCGGTGGCTTGATAGATGTACTGATTGGTCAGCATGATCAGGCAAGAGCCGAGGCACACCAACATATAAGTACGAAGACCTGCCGGTCTGTTTTTCAGTTCTCGTTCAAGGCCGATGATGCCGCCGCAGATGACTGCCGCCAGAATACGCAGCACGATCGCCAGTAATGTCACTTCACGTAATTGCATAGTTTCGCCTCCTTCTACTGTTTGAAGAGCATATTATACCAAAAAGCGACCTTCTTTACAAGTGATTTTTTGCACATTTTTTACAAGACTTTCTTGTGCGAAATAGCCAAAGCCTCTGATGGGTGCGTTTGCGCGGAGAAGAAAAATACCGCTATTTTGTGTTTTGGTACTTGCAAAAACCACAATATCTTGTATAATAGGACGTACACGTCGCAAATTTACCGCCATACGGAGGAGAAAATATGAAGATCATCAAGCGAAACGGCGCGGAGGTCGTCTTTGACATCGACAAGATCCGCACCGCCATCACCAAGGCAAACGAAGCAACGGAGGAAAAGCTCCGCATGACCCCCATGCAGATCGAGCGCATTGCGGAAAATGTGCGCATTTCCTGCGAGGATATGGGTCGCAGTCCCTCTGTGGAGGAAATTCAGGATCTGGTGGAGAAAGCCATCATGGCACACGGCGCTTTTGAGGTGGCGAAGGCGTATATTACCTACCGCTACACCCGCAGCCTTTTGCGCCAGTCCAATACCACCGACGACCGCATCCTGACCCTCATCGAGAGCAACAACGAGGAAGTCAAGCAGGAAAATGCCAACAAGAACCCCACCATCAACGCGGTTCAGCGTGACTACATGGCAGGCGAGGTCAGCAAGGACATCACCAAGCGTATCCTGCTGCCCAAGGACATTGTCGATGCCCATGAGGCGGGCATCATCCACTTCCACGATGCGGACTACTACGCCCAGCACATGCACAACTGCGATCTGGTGAATTTGGAAGACATGCTGCAAAACGGCACCGTCATCTCCGGCACCATGATCGAAAAGCCCCATTCCTTCTCCACCGCCTGCAACATCGCCACCCAGATCATCGCGCAGGTGGCATCCAACCAGTACGGCGGTCAGTCCATCAGCCTGACCCATCTGGCGCCTTTTGTGCAGGTCAGCCGTGAAAAGATCCGCAAGACCGTTACGAAGGAGCTGGAGACCTACGGCATCACGCCCGATGAGCAGACCGTCGCCAAGGTGGTGGAGGATCGCCTGCGTGAGGAGGTACGCAAGGGCGTGCAGACCATCCAGTATCAGGTCATCACCCTGATGACCACCAACGGTCAGGCACCCTTTATCACCGTCTTCATGTACCTGAACGAGGCAAGAAACGAGCAGGAGAAGAAGGATCTTGCCCTGATCATCGAGGAAATGCTCCTGCAGCGCATTGAGGGCGTCAAGAACGAGAAGGGCGCGTGGATCACCCCCGCATTCCCGAAGTTAATCTATGTTTTGGAAGAGGATAATGTGCGTCAGGGTACGCCCTACTGGGAGCTGACCCGTCTGGCGGCTCAGTGCACCGCCAAGCGCATGGTGCCTGATTACATCTCGGAAAAGAAGATGCTGGAGCTGAAGGTGGATGCCAATGGCGAGGGTCATTGCTATACCTGCATGGGCTGCCGCTCCTTCCTGACCCCTTACGTGGACGAAAACGGCAAGCCCAAGTACTACGGTCGCTTCAATCAGGGCGTGGTTACCATCAACCTTGTGGACGTGGCTCTGTCCTCGGGGCGGGATATGGACAAGTTCTGGAAGATCTTTGACGAGCGTCTTGACCTCTGCTACCGGGGTCTGCTGTGCCGCCATGAAAGACTCAAGGGTACGCTGTCCGATGCCGCGCCGATCCTGTG
>JAZNNV010000145.1:0-7710 GCA_045580465.1 Faecousia sp. | reverse complement strand
GCAGATTTATCCGATTGCGGGAGGGCTGCTCCCATGTACCGGCGGAGCGTTCCTTCCCCGCCTTTTTCGCGTCACACTGATATGCGCTGTCAGCGACACACTTGATGAAATGTACCGATCTGCCTGCCGTCGCCGGCATATTCGATATCCTTCATCCAAGGTCAGTTTAACCGCAGACACGAAAATTATGCAAAAATTATTTGTCGATGTGAACGTTCAGGTGGGGATAGGTCATCTCGATGCCCTTTTCCTTGAACGCTTCACCCACGCGTTTCATCACATCAAAGTGCAGATCCCAATAATTCTCGGACTTGACCCACACGCGCAGCACGTAATTGATGGCGCTGTCGCCATAGCTTTCCAACGCGGCAAAGGGCTCATGATCGGGCAGAACCCGCTCATCCTCAACGGCGGAGAGCAGCGCCGCGACCACCGTTTGGGGATCAGCATTGTAGGAGGCGCTGAAGGTGAAGGAAAGACGGCGGGTGCCGGTGACGGAGTAGTTGATGATCTCCGCGGCGGTGACGGAATTGTTGGGGATGGAGATGACCTTGTTGTCAGCGGTGATCAGCTTGGTGTAGGCAATGCCGATCTCGGTGACCGTGCCGGACTGACCTGCGATCTCCACGAAATCGCCGGCACTGAAGGGATCGGTGTACAGCAGCGTGAAGCCGCCGATGATGTTGGCGAGCATATTCTGCAGCGCCAGAGAAAGTGCCAGCGTGGCAACACTTGCCAGTGCCACGATGCCGGTGACATCGATGCCCAGACCGGATGCCAAAATCAGACCCAGCAGGATGTAAAGCACCGTTTTGGCAAGGGTGGTGATCAGTCCGTAGGCAGCCTTGTCCAGCTTGGACTTTTCCAGAACCTTTTTCAGCAGCTTGGATACCAGACGGATCAGCAGAATGCCGATCACCGCCACGATGACGGTCTTCAGGCAGACGGTCAGCAGGTCAAGACCCTGCGATGTGAGCCAGTTTTGTACTTTTTCCCAGATTTCCATTGTTAATATCCTCCAAAAATCAATTACTAATGCTTTCAAAATACTGCTCCAGCGTCATGCCGGACTCGTAGACCGCAGTTGCCAGCTCCACGCCCAGATAGCGGTAGTGCCACGGCTCGTAGATGATGCCGGTGGATTCCGTCGTACCCTTGGGGTAACGCAGGATGAAGCCGTAGCGCCAGCTGTTTTCCATCAGCCATTGCTGCGCCGGCAGGGTCTCCTGAATTTCCGTCAGCTCCCAGCTGCGGGTGTCAATGATGTCTACAGCCAGACCCAGATGATGCTCGCTGGTGCCGGGACGTGCCACCACAGCGGCGGCGAGTCTTTCCGCATCCTCACGGCTGTAGCCCTCGTTTTGGAAGCGCTGGATGCGGTTTTCAAACAGACCCTTCTGATAATCCACCGAGCGGTAAGAGGAGATCACGTACACCCGGGGACATTCCTTGTTGCAGTCATCGATCATCTGCTTCAGGGCTTCGTAACACACCCGGGATACCCGGCTGTTCTCGTTGCCGTAGGGTTCACCGAAGGAGATGAGGTCGGGATCGTAGTCCTCCGGCAGTGCGTTCCATGGATTGACTATGGTCACTTCCTGACCGTCCTCTGTAAAGAAACGGTTGCGTCCGTCGATCTCCACCTGACCCACTGCCATAGCGCCGTCGGGCTTGAAGTAGAGGGTCGTTTCATTGAGAGTGACCCAGCCGGTCTGCATGACACCCGAGTCGTCAAAGTAGTAGGTGTGATCGCCGATGGCGACCTTGCCGGTGATGAAGGAGCCGTCGCGCAGGTAGTAATAGGTCTTGCCGTCCTCCATGTGGAAGCCGACTTTTGTAGGTTCGGTGGGATGAGAGGGCTCGGATGGCGTGGACGGATCGGTGGGCGGGGTGCTTTCCGGGGGATCCACGTCCGGCTTGACACAGCCGGAGAGCATCAGCAGCGCCAGCAGCACAGCCGCGCAGCGGAAAAATGTTTTCATAAGGAGACCTCCTTTGAGGGGATGGTTCTATGGTAGCACATTTTGCGAAAAAAGGGAAGTGTTTTTGTAGGGGTGCGTCACAATGCTCCACAAACTGCTCATAAATCGCAGGGCGGCTGCTTGCTGCCGCCGTTTACTTTCCCATTGTAGGGCGGGCGCTTGCTCCCGCCGGATATTTTGCAGATGCAAAATATCGCGCCGTCAGGCGCAAATACCGCAACAGAACAATTGCGGAATATCCGCCCATCGAGGTCGGATATTCCGATGGCGGCAGCATTTTGTTACGGAATGATTGCCCCCGGCAATCATTTCGATTTAAGATTCGCTGCGCTCTGCAACACAGCCGCCCTACAATAACCCCAGCCACATTGGAAACGTAGGGGCGACCATTGGTCGTCCGCAGACGTAGCAATCTCAAGCGATACTGTTTACAATTTGTCGAAAGAATGTTATAATGCAAAAAGAAACAAAAAAGGAGCGTGGCACGTGTGAAACGGGAAGATGCCATCTATCGCCAGTATTTGAATATTCTCCACGAGGAGCTTCGCCCCGCCATGGGCTGCACCGAACCCATTGCATTGGCTTACGCCGGTGCGAAATGCCGCGCCCTTTTGGGCGCGCTGCCGGAGAAGGTGACGGCATACATCAGCGGTCTGATCATTAAAAATGTCAAGAGCGTCATCGTGCCGAACACCGACCGTCTCCACGGCATCGCCCCTGCCATCTGTGTGGGCATCGTCGCAGGCGATGCGGACAAGGAGCTGCAGGTCATCAGCAAGGTGACCGATGCCCAGCGTGCGCAGCTGCGTGACTATCTGGCGGAAACCACCGTGGAGATCTATCCGGCGGAGTCGGAGCTGCCCTTTGACATCGACCTGACCATGACCCGTGGCGCAGATACCGCCCGGGTTCGCATCACCAATCACCACACCAACCTGATCTACATGGAGAAAAACGGCGAAATTCTGCTGAATTTGCCGGCGGTGGAGTCGTGGGAAGACAACATGACCGACAAGTCCTGCCTGAACATCGAGGACATCGTCGCCTTTGCCGACTGTGTGGATATCGAGGACATCCGGGAGTTGATCAGCCGCCAGATCGAATGCAACATGGCGCTTGCCCGGGAGGGCATCGAAAACGACTGGGGCGCGAATATCGGCAGCGTGCTATTGCACCATCAGGGCGACCTGCTCAGCAAACGGGCGGCTGCCTATGCGGCTGCCGGCTCGGATGCCCGGATGAGCGGCTGCGAAAAGCCGGCGATCATCCTCTCCGGCAGCGGCAATCAGGGCATCACCGCCAGCGTTCCCGTGGCGATCTATGCAGAAGCCTTGGGGAAATCGGAAGAGGAGCTGCTCCGGGCGGTGGTGCTGAGCGACCTCGTCACCATCCACCAGAAAACGGGTATCGGCAGACTATCCGCCTATTGCGGTGCCATCAGTGCCGGCTGCGGCGCAGGGGCGGGCATCGCCTATCTGATGGGCGGGAAAGCCCATGCGGTTGCCCATACGGTCGTCAATGCCATCGCCATTTTGTCCGGCACCATCTGCGACGGCGCAAAGCCGTCCTGCGCCGCCAAAATTGCTGCGGCGGTGGATGCGGGCATTCTGGGCTGGGATATGTATCAGGACAAGCAGCAGTTTTACAGCGGCGACGGCATCGTCACCAAGGGCGCGGACAACACCGTGCGCAACGTGGGCAGACTTGTCCGTGAGGGTATGCGGGATACCAACCGCACGATCCTCGATATTATGCTGAATAAGTAATCTCGGACGCAAAAGCCTCCCTTGTGTAAAGTGAGGTGGCACGGCGCAAGCCGTGGCGGAGGGATTGACAATCCCCCAGTCTTTTTGCTACGCAAAAATCCAGCCCCCTTTACACAAGGGGGCCTTTTTGTTGCACGATGAATGATTTTTCTTCCTTTTGGAAAACTACACAAAATGGAGGGATTATCATGAAAAAATTCGCAGCGGTGCTGCTTGGGGCGATGCTGCTTCTCAGCGGCTGTGTGGCGCAGCAGGAAGCGCCCACCACGGTACCCTCGGAGACGGCGGAGCTGCCGATTTTGGGCGCGCCGGGAAAAAATGGGGCGTCGGTGGTGTTGGGAGATATTTGGGCGCAATACGAGCCGCAGGAGTGTTTTGCCATCTATGGCGGCATGATGGAGCATCCCGTGGCGGATGCCCCGGGAGATCTGGACATGGATCGCCCCATGGAGTGGACGGTGCAGTGCCGTTTTCCCGTCGGCTGCCTTTCCTTGGCAAAGCAGGGGGCGGCGATCACCCATCTTCTGAATGAGGAGCTTTTCACCGCGGTGGCTGTGGAGGTGACGGACGGTCAGGCACTTTCGGCACTGGCGAAGGACTGGCGGCAGGAGGTGCAGCAGGGCAAGCGGCAAACAGCACTTCCCCAACGGCTGCTGTTGGCGCAGGTGGGAAAGGGGTATCTGGTCATGGCTACGGGGAGCAGAGATTATGTGAAAACCTTCCGCCAAAAGCTGCTGTTGGCATATCCCGCCGCACAGATCCTCAGCGACGAACCGCTTACCAGTTGAAGAAATGATCCCATGAATACGGAGCTGTTTCAAATTTCTGTGTCATTCCGAGCATAGTCGAGGAATCTACGCACCGGCAGTGACATTTGCAGTAAAATTAGTGCGAAGATCCTTCGACTCCGTTTCACTCCGCTCAGGATGACAGGGTTTCGGTAGATTGCCGCAGGAGATTGCCACGTCAGGCTTGCGCCTTCCTCGCAATGACATGGTTGTAACGTTTCCTATTGTAGGGCGGCAGCAAGCAGCCGCCCTACGGACACAATTCAAATGTAGGGGCGTGCCTTGCACATTCGAAAGGACAAGATCATAAAAAATGCCCCCTCGGAGGAGGGGGCATTTACCGTTAAGCTTGATTATTTTTCGCCAGATTCTGGATCCAGAAATCATTTCGCAGCATCAACGCGCCTGCAAAGGCTTTCACATACTCAAGGCTCTGGCAGATCAGGTACAGCGTTACGATGTCGAGATCTGTAAACCGGCTCAGCACATAGGCGCAGGGGACAAGCATACCCCACAGGAAGCCACAGTCGAAGAGAAAGGTCATAAACGTCTTGCCGCCGGCGCGGAAGGAAAAATAGGCGGCATGGACATAGGCAAAGGCGGGAACCATTGCCGCATCGATCAGAATCAGCCGTCCTGCCAGTGTGCGTACATAATCGGTTGTGTTGTACAGCAGCGGGAAAAGCTGCGAGCCGAGGGCTGTCAGGAACATGAACAGCACGCCGGATGCCAGTGCCAGCGCAACCAGCTTGTTGTTGGTGTCCCGGATCTCCTCTTTCGGCTTGCCGGCACCCATCATCTGTCCCATGATGATACCCACCGCATTACCCATCGCCATATAGGCAACGCCGGACAGATTGAAGACCGTGCCGCAGATGTTCAGGGCAGGAACAACGTCCAGACCGCAGGTGGAATAGGACTGGTTGGCGGTCGCAAGACCGATGGAGAACAGCACCTCGTTGATCATCAGGGGGGAACCCTTGCGCAGGATGCTGCCCAACAGCTTGCCCGGTACATACATGGAGCGGAACGCGCCCCGGATGAAGGGGTTCTTTTCAGGATTCAAGTGCGTCCATGTGGCAACGATCGCCAGCTCCGCAAACCGGGAGATGACCGTTGCCAGCGCAGCACCCCGGACACCCATGGCAGGCACGCCGAAGTGACCGAAGATCAGCACCCAGTTAAGGATCAGATTGAGAAAGACTGCGGTGATTGAGCCGATCATGGGAATGACGGTCTGACCCGTTTCTCGCAGCGTGCCGGAGTAGGCGTTGCACAGCGCAAAGGGGATCAGTCCCCAGAGCATCATGTGCAGATAGTCCTTGGCATGGTGCAAAATGGCGGCGGCATCCTCGGCAGAACCCTCGCCCTGCAGGTAAAGTCCGATCAGCTGGTCGTCCAGCAGCAGGAAAATGCCGCCAACCACCACCGTCAGCAATGTGCAGCACATCAGCTTGAAGCGGAAGGTGTGACGTACGCCCTCGGTATCGTGATTTCCGAAGAACTGGGCGGTAAAAATGCCTGCGCCGGCATTTGCGCCAAAGATCGCCAGCGTGAAAATGAACATCAGCTGGTTGATGATGGACGTGCCGCTCATGGGCAGCTGTCCCACCTGACCGACCATAATGTTATCCAACAAAGAAACGAAGCTGGTGATGGCGTTTTGAATCACGATCGGCAGCGCGATGGTCATGGCGTGCCGATAGAACGCCCGATCTCCGATGTATCTTTGCAGCATAACAGTTACCTCATTTTGGTTAGATTTCCTGTCCTCCAAGGAAGACGCGTTTGCCGGTGTAGTCACTGCGGCAGACGATAAAGTCGGCATAATGCCCGGGAGCGATGGAGCCGACCTTGTCCTGCACGCCCAGCGCGCAGGCGGGGTTATAGGTGGCGGCGCGGACGGCGTCCCGCTCGTCGATGCCGTAAAGGATGGAGTTGACCATGCCGGTGTAGAGATGGATGGCAGAGCAGGCGATCGTCCCGTCGGCAAGACGGGCGATGCCGTCATGCAGATACGCGGTCTGACCGCCCAGCTCGAAGGCGCTGCCGTCAGGCAGACCGGCACAGCGTCCGGAGTCGGAGATCAGCACCATGCGGCTACCGCCGAACATGGAAAATGCCAGCCGCACTGTGGCGGGGTGGACGTGCAGACCGTCGCAGATCAGCTCTGCGCGCACCTTGGGATTTTCAACGGCGGCGGGGATCACACCGGGATTGCGGTGGTGGATGCCGGGCATGGCGTTGAACAGATGGGTCAGATGGGTCGCACCCTTGGAAAACGCCTCCTTGGCGTGGTCGTAGTCAGAGTCGGTGTGGGCGACGGATACAGTGCAGAGCTTGCTTGCCTTTTCCACAAATTCCGCCGCACCGGGAAGCTCCGGGGCTACATCTGCGATGCGGATCAGTCCGCCGCAATCGTCATAGAGCTTTTTGAAGCCCTCAAAATCGGGTTTTTTCAGATATTCGCCGTTTTGTGCGCCCTTTTTCTTTTCAGAAAAATAAGGACCTTCCATCTGGATACCCATCAGCCGGGCGCAGCCGGCAGGCTGTTCGTCAGCCAGTCGGCGGGCGGTTGCGAAGGCGGCGGAGAGCTGCTCGTAGGGCAGGGTCATGGATGCGGGAGCGAAGGATGTGATGCCTTCCTGCAGGTAGAACCGCGCCATGGTCTTCAGACCCTCGTAGTCGCCGTCGCTGAAGTCAAAATCAGAGTTGCCGTGGGTATGCACATCGATCAAACCGGGGATGACGGTCGCGCCGCCAAGGTCAATGGCATCCTCCGGCACTTCTTTCGGCAGGATCGCGCCGAAAAGACCGTCCCTTACCTCAAAAGCACCCATATGAAATTGAAAATCGGAGCAGAAAATGCGAGCGTTTTTGTAAAACATCACGTTTCTCCTTTTATTTGCGCAGCGCCGGCAGGCTGGCTGCGGCGGCACTCTGACCCACGCGGCGGGTCTTTTCGTCGGGAAGCATCACGTTGACTTTTTCCGCAAGTGCCGGGAAGGCATCGTGCAGCACCTGCTTGCAGGTGGCGAGGATGGTATCGCCGCCCTTGCCGGACATGACACGGCCCAGCACCATCATGTGGTGGATGTCGTAGAACTTGGAATACAGCACCACAGTATAGGCAAGATAAATGCCGATGGTCTCGAACACGGCCTGTGCCCGGGG
>JAZNNV010000144.1:0-2068 GCA_045580465.1 Faecousia sp. | reverse complement strand
AAAGTGATTACTGGTTCCTGGAAGGCGTGGGTACCAATGCAGAATACCCCCTGGAAGGTTTCCTTTTCCCGGACACCTATCAATTCTATATTGGCGACTCTGCCAAGGGTGTATTCCGCCGTTTCTTGGGTCGGTTCGATGAAGTTTTCACGGATGAATTGAAGGAATATTTGAAATCTTCTAAGTATTCCATGTATCAGATTATGATTGTTGCTTCGATGATTGAAAAAGAAAGTGCCGGCAGTAGCGAAAACTACGACATTTCCTCCGTCATTCACAACCGTCTGACCCACCCCCGGGGTTACCCCCACCTGAATATTGACGCAACCATCGTCTACGCTCAGGGCGGCGATGCCGAGGTCATCGACAAAAATCTCAACAGCCCCTACAACACCTACCTTTACAAGGGTCTGCCGCCCACGCCAATCTGTAACCCCAGCCTTCTGAGCATTCAGGCGGCGATCTCCCCTGCTGAAACCGATTACTACTACTACGCACTTGATTACGATCTTGGATTGCACCACTTCTCCAAGACAAAGGCAGAACACGATGCATTCCTTGCTACGCAGAAAGGCAAAGAATGAGAAAGATTGAGTTGTTAAGCCCTGCCGGAGATATGGAACGGCTGAAAATGTCCGTTCTTTACGGCGCTGACAGCGTTTATCTGGCAGGCACCAGCTTCGGTATGCGTTCCTTTGCCGGCAATTTCACGCCGGAGGAACTGCCCGAGGCAGTGAAATTCGCCCACGAGTATGGTGTGAAGGTACACGTCACCGTCAACACCATGCCCCGTAATGAGGAGATCGCCCAGCTTCCGCCCTATTTGGAGCTGCTGAACGATGTGGGTGTGGATGCGCTGATCGTTGCGGATATGGGTGCTTTTACCTTAGCCGGAAAGTACGCACCCAACTGCCAGCGCCACATCTCCACCCAACAGTCCATCGCCAATTACGAATGCGCGCAGGCGTGGTACGATCTGGGCGCTCAGCGGGTGGTGCTTGCCCGTGAGCTGAGTCTGCAGGAGATTGCCGAGATCCGTCAAAAAACGCCCAAGGAGGTGGAGATCGAGACCTTCGGTCACGGTGCCATGTGCGTCAGCTATTCCGGTCGCTGTTTGCTCAGCAACTACATGACCGGGCGGGACTCCAACCGCGGTGCCTGCGCACAGCCCTGCCGCTACCAGTACGCATTGATGGAGGAAAAGCGTCCCGGCGAGTATTTCCCCGTCTACGAGGACGAAAAGGGTACGTACATCCTCAATTCCCGTGATATGTGTACCATCGACCACCTGAAGGATCTGACGGACGCAGGCATCGACTGCATCAAGATCGAGGGTCGCGCCAAGTCCGCATACTATGCCGCCATCGTCACCGGCGCGTACAGACATTGCATCGACGACATTGCCGCCGGCAAGGACATCGACCCCGTGTGGCGCGACGAGGTGGAGCATGTTTCCCATCGGGTCTATTCCACCGGCTTCTACTACGGTCACCCGGGTCAGTATACGGAAAACTCCCGCTACTTAAGAGAATGGCAGGTCTGCGCCATCGTGGAAGAATGTGACGAGAAGGGCTTGGCACTCTGCTCCCTGCGTAATAAATTCGCCACAGGCGATGAGTTGGAAGTCGTCGGTCCTGACCTGCGTCCGCTGGCATTCAACGCAGGCGAAATGAAAGATCTGGAAGGCACACCGCTGACAGAGCCAAAAACGCCCCAGATGAAGTTCTACCTGCAGCTGCCGCAGCCCGTCCCGCCGCTGTCTATCCTGCGCCATAGTGTGGAATTGTCCGCGAAGTAAAACAAAAAATGACAAAAATAGCTTTACAAATCCGCGAAAGATTGATATAATAGCGGAGCTGTAAAGCAAATGCACCGGTGGCTCAATGGATAGAGCATCGGATTCCGGTTCCGAGGGTTGGGGGTTCGAGTCCCTTCCGGTGTACCAACAAAAGAGAGGGCAAACGCCCTCTCTTTTTTGTTGGCACGCCGGAAGGGAAAGGACTCGAAAGGGCGACCCAGCCAAAGGCTGGTTAAAAATTGAGAGCCGGCGAGCAATTTTTAGCCCGTG
>JAZNNV010000143.1:0-4016 GCA_045580465.1 Faecousia sp. | reverse complement strand
GTGGACGAGATTGCCGTCTTGGACGGAGGCAAGTGCATCCTCCAACTCCGTGGTGTGCGCCCGTTTCTGTCCAACAAATATGATCTCACCAAGCACCCTCTCTATCGCTATACATCGAATTATGACAAGAAAAACGCCTTTAACATAGAGCGTGTTATGTCCCACCACCTCAAACTCAAACCGGATGATGCTTTCGAGGTGTATCGCGTAGACCTTTCCGGCGAACCTGTTGCCTGATGGCAGCAGCCTAACTTTATAACGAACCAGTGAAAAATCGTGGAATGAATGTACCTTCCAAAATCTAAATCAAAAAATTATTTTTTCGGAGGTACTTTTATGGCTTTCTTTAATTCTGCTGTTGGTGTTCTTCAGACCCTCGTTGTTGCTCTGGGCGCTGGCCTCGGTATTTGGGGCGCGATCAATCTGCTGGAGGGCTATGGTAACGATAACCCCGGTGCCAAGAGCCAGGGCATGAAGCAGCTCATGGCTGGCGGCGGCGTTGCCCTCATTGGCATCACCCTGGTTCCCCTGCTCTCCGGTCTGTTCGGTTAATCGGCGTTTCGTTTGTCACCCATAAATCCCCGGAGGGTGCCGCCCTGTGGCGGCATCCTCCTGAAAGGAGGGCAACCCTATGGATTTCTTATGGGATAAGATCACGGAATGGCTGAAAGAAATGCTTGTTGGCGGTATCGTGAGCAATCTGTCCGGGATGTTCGATGCGACCAATCAGAAGGTTGCCGAGATCTCCGGTCAGGTGGGCTTAACGCCGCAGGCGTGGAATGGCAGTATCTTCAATATGGTACAAAGCCTGTCGGAAACCGTGATTGTCCCCATTGCAGGCGCAATTCTCGCTTTTGTTATGACGCTGGAACTAATCCAGCTCATTACCGATAAAAACAACCTGAACGATGTAGACACATGGATGTTCTTCAAATGGGCGTTCAAGTCTGCCGCCGCTGTCCTCATTGTGACAAATACATGGACGATTGTGATGGGTGTGTTCGACGCAGCCCAAAGCGTAGTTGCCAGCGCGTCCGGTGTCATCGTTGGCGATGCCAGCATCGACATATCCACGGTCATGGTGGATATGGAAGCACGGCTGATGGAAATGGAGCTGGGGCCGCTGTTCGGCTTGTGGTTCCAATCCCTGTTTGTCGGCATAACCATGTGGGCGCTGACGATTTGTATTTTTATCGTCATTTATGGGCGCATGATCGAAATATACCTTGTGACCTCTGTTGCCCCGATTCCCATGGCAACCATGATGGGCAAGGAATGGGGCGGCATGGGACAGAACTACATCCGCTCTCTGCTGGCGCTGGGCTTCCAGGCTTTTTTGATTATCGTCTGCGTGGCGATCTATGCCGTGCTGGTACAGAATATCGCCGTTGTGGATGACATCAGCAATGCCATCTGGACTTGTATGGGCTACACGGTGCTTTTGTGTTTCTGCCTGTTCAAGACGAGCAGCCTTGCCAAGTCCGTATTTAACGCCCATTAAGGCCGGAAAGGAGTGCAGCTATGGCCTATGTCAATGTCCCGAAGGACTTAACCAAAGTAAAAACCAAAGTGCTGTTCAATCTCACGAAAAGACAGCTCATCTGCTTCGGCTGCGGCGCGCTGATCGGCGTACCGCTTTTCTTTTTGCTGAAAGGCAGTATCGGCACAAGCCCTGCCGCCATGGTGATGATGGTGGTAATGATACCGGCAATGCTGTTTGCCATGTACGAAAAGAACGGTCAACCGCTGGAGGTAGTCATCCGCAACATCTACCGAGTGTGCTTTCAAAGGCCGAAGCAGCGACCCTATAAGACCAACAATTTCTATGCCGTCCTGGAGCGGCAAAACCAATTAGACCGGGAGGTGTATCGAATTGTCCACAAAAAAGAAACTGACCCGCGCCGAAAGAAAACAGATCGAGGCCGCCATCGCAAGGGCGAACAGGACGGATAAGAAAGAGAAATCGGCGCAGGACAGCATCCCATATCAGCGTATGTGGCCTGACGGTATCTGCCGTGTGACCGATACGCGCTACACCAAGACCATCCAGTATCAGGACATCAACTACCAGCTTTCGCAAAACGAGGATAAAACCGCAATCTTTGAATCGTGGTGCGATTTTCTAAATTACTTTGACAGCTCTGTGCAGTTCCAGCTTTCCTTTGTCAACCTGTCGGCATCGCAGGAAACCTTTGCCCGGAGCATCACCATCCCGCCCTGCGGCGATGAATTTGATGCTATCCGCGCCGAGTATGCCGAGATGCTGCAAAACCAGCTTGCCCGCGGCAACAACGGTCTGATTAAGACCAAATGCCTGACCTTCGGCATTGAAGCAGACAATCTTCGCACAGCAAAGCCCCGTCTGGAACGCATTGAAACCGACCTTCTCAACAACTTCAAGCGGCTGGGCGTTGTGGCTGCACCGCTGAATGGGTATGACCGCCTGCGCGTCATGCACGATATTCTCCGCATGGATGAACAGGAACCGTTCCGCTTTTCGTGGGACTGGCTTGCTCCCTCCGGGCTGTCCACCAAGGACTTTATCGCGCCCAGCTCCTTTGAGTTCAAGACCGGCAGGATGTTCCGCATGGGCAAAAAGCTGGGCGCGGTCAGCTTCGTGCAGATTTTAGCACCGGAGCTGAATGACCGTATGCTGGCAGACTTCCTTGATATGGAGAGCAGCATTATCGTCAATCTCCATGTGCAATCCATGGATCAGGTCAATGCCATTAAGACAGTCAAGCGCAAGATCACCGATTTGGATAAATCCAAAATCGAGGAACAGAAAAAAGCTGTTCGCGCCGGTTACGACATGGACATTATCCCGTCCGATCTTGCCACCTATGGCGCGGAAGCCAAGAAGCTGTTGCAGGATTTGCAGTCCCGCAACGAGAGAATGTTCTTGCTGACATTCCTCATTATGAATACGGCGGATACGCCCCGTCAGCTTGACAACAACATCTTCCAGACTTCCAGCATCGCGCAGAAATATAACTGTGCGCTGACCCGTCTGGACTTCCAGCAGGAAGAAGGGCTTATGAGCAGCCTGCCTCTGGGCATGAATCAGATCGAGATTCAGCGCGGCCTGACCACTTCCAGCGTGGCGATCTTCGTTCCATTTACCACACAGGAGTTGTTCCAGAGTGGCATGGAAGCCCTGTACTACGGCATCAACGCCCTTTCCAATAACCTTATCATGGTAGACCGCAAGCTGCTGAAAAACCCGAATGGGCTGATACTCGGTACCCCCGGCAGCGGCAAGTCCTTCTCCGCAAAGCGTGAGATCACCAATGCGTTTCTGATTTGCCCCAAGGATGACATTATCATCTGCGACCCGGAGGGTGAATACACGCCGCTGGTAGAGCGCCTGTCGGGACAGGTAATCAAGCTGTCACCCACCGGCAAGGGCTATGACGGTCTTCCTTGCTACATTAACCCTATGGACATAAATCTGGATTATAGTGATGACGATAACCCGCTGTCGCTGAAATCCGACTTTATCCTGTCGCTGTGCGAACTGATCGTTGGCGGCAAGGATGGGCTTGCTCCGGTAGAAAAAACCATCATTGACCGCTGTGTGCGTATTGTCTACCGGGACTACCTCAACGACCCCAAACCGGAAAATATGCCGATTTTGGAGGACTTGTATAATGCCCTCCGCGCCCAGGATGAAAAGGAAGCGCAGTACATCGCCACTGCACTTGAAATCTATGTTCCCGGCTCCCTCAATGTGTTCAACCACCATACCAATGTGGATGTGAACAGCCGCATTGTCTGCTACGACATTAAGGAGTTGGGCAAGCAGCTCAAA
Organism: Faecousia sp.; assembly: GCA_045580465.1. Lineage (GTDB taxonomy): Bacteria > Bacillota > Clostridia > Oscillospirales > Oscillospiraceae > Faecousia. Next base: position 205 of record JAZNNV010000143.1, on the reverse strand, counting down.
AAGATTGGGATGCTGGTGGTACAGGATCAGGTGTGGAATCGCGTTACTATCAATCGCGCCGCACATAAGACAACAAGATACTATCTGGACGAGTTCCATCTGCTTTTGAAAGAGGAACAGACCGCTTCGTACAGCGTGGAGATCTGGAAGCGTTATCGAAAATGGGGTGGCATCCCCACCGGAATCACCCAGAATGTCAAAGACC
>JAZNNV010000142.1:0-23636 GCA_045580465.1 Faecousia sp. | reverse complement strand
ACCCAGCATCCATCTGCTTCTGGGGTCTTTCCAACGAAATCGGCATCTGCGGTAGCGACGAGGATCTTCTGGAGAACCATCGCATTCTCAACAACCTCTGCCACGAGATGGATCCCACCCGTCTGACCACCATCGCTGCGGTTTCCATGTGCAAGATGGAGGACCCCTACCTGCTGATCCCGGATGTGGTGTCCTATAACCACTATTTCGGCTGGTACGGCGGAGATACGGATATGAACGGCCCCTGGTTCGATAAGTTCCATGCCATGCATCCCACCATTCCCATCGGCTGCTCCGAGTACGGCTGCGAGGCACTGAACTGGCACACCTCCGATCCCCGTCAGGGCGACTACACCGAGGAATATCAGGCATATTACCACGAGGAGCTGATCAAGCAGTTCTTCACCCGTAAGTACATGTGGGCGACCCACGTGTGGAATATGTTCGACTTCGGCGCGGATGCCCGTAACGAGGGCGGCGAGAACGGTCAGAACCACAAGGGTCTGGTGACCATGGACCGTAAGTACAAGAAGGATGCCTTCTATGCTTACAAGGCATGGCTCAGCGACGATCCCTTCGTCCATCTGTGCGGCAAGCGCTATATCAACCGCGTGGAGGACGTGACCAAGGTCACCGTCTACTCGAACCTTCCTGAGGTGGAGCTGTTTGCCAACGGCGTCAGCCTTGGCAAGAAGGCAGCTGCCGATCACTTCTTCTACTTCGACGTGCCGAACAAGGGTCTGACCAATCTGGTCGCCGTGGCAGGTCAGTGCCGTGACGAAAGCGTCATCAACAAGGTGGAGACCTTTGACGAGAGCTACCGTCTGGTGGAGAAGGGCGCGATCCTCAACTGGTTCGACATCGAAGCACCTGAAGGCTACCTGTCCCTGAACGACAAGATGGGCGATGTTCTGTCCACCGTTCGCGGCAAGCTGATCTTTGCCGGCCTGATGGCGAAGATGATGGGCGGCAAGGGCGGCGACGGCAAGATGGAAGCCATGGGCTTCGAGCTGAGCGCCGACATGATGACCATGATGAACGGCTTTACCGTGCTGCGTCTGTTTACCCTGATGGGCGGCATGATGGATGTCAAGTTCACCAAGGAGCAGCTGCTGGATCTGAACGCACAGCTCAACAAGATCAAGAAACCCAAGAAGTAAGCGAAAAAACCAATGCCACCGGATGCAGCCGCATTCGGTGGCGTTTTCTTTGAGATCACGTAGGGCGGGTGCTTGCTCCCGCCATGGTATAAAAATATCGGCGCTTGGTTAGAGTGAAGGTTAGCATTTGCATCGGAGGTATCTTTGTGTGTACGGCAGTCAGTTATCGGACAAAACAGCATTACTTCGGCAGAAATCTGGATCTGGAGCGCAGCTATGGGGAGGGCGTGGTGGTCACGCCCCGACGGTATCCCTTTTCCTTTGGTGATCAGCACTACAGTATGATCGGCATGGCGGCGATCGCTGACGGGTATCCCCTTTACTTCGAGGCGACCAACGAAAAGGGACTGAGCATGGCGGGGCTGAATTTTCCCGGGAATGCTGTCTATTACCCCCACGACCCCAAAAAGGAAAATGTCGCGCCCTATGCGCTGATCCCGTACCTACTGGGTCTGTGTGAAAACGTGGAGCAGGCTTGCGAAAAGCTGAAAACGGTCAACGTGGAGCAGCGCAGCTTCAGCGATGCACTGCCGGTATCACCGCTGCATTGGATGATCGCGGATCGGGAGCGATCTGTGGTGCTGGAATGCACGCAAGAGGGAATGAAGATCCACGAAAATCCCTACGGCGTACTGACCAACAATCCCACCTTTGATTATCACCTTGTGAATATGCAAAACTACCGGGGACTCCACGAGGGGGCGCTGACGGAAAACGATTACAGCCTTGGCATGGGGGCGATCGGGTTGCCGGGGGATTTTTCCAGCACGTCCCGCTTTGTAAGAGCGGTGTTCGTCAGGGAGCATTCTGTTTGTGATGGCAGCGAGGAGGGAAGCGTCAGTCAGTTTTTTCACATTTTGGAGTCTGTTGCCATGCCCCGTGGGTGCGTGCGGACGCCCGACGGGCAGTACGAGTACACCCGCTACTCCTGCTGCTGCAATACAGACACGCAGGTCTATTCCTATACGACTTATGACAACGCCGCCATCCGCAGCATCGGACTGCGCCAAAATGAGCTTGAAGGCGAAAACCTTTGCTATATACCACTTGTGTGAAAGCCTCCCTTGTGCAAAGGGAGGTGGCTTCACCGCAAGGTGAAGACGGAGGGATTGTCATAGATCGTAATGCTACAATCCCCCAGTCAAAAATCGAAGATTTTCGACAGCCCCCTTTACACAAGGGGGCCTTTGTGATGCGGATGCTGCTTTACTCCTACATGAAAAGTCCCCGGTTTATATCCGGGGACTTTATTGCTCATTTCTTTTTGCGGACGGCGGTTTTGTCGTTCGCGTTGAAGGCGACGTTGGTGTTCTTGGCGGCAGCGGTGACGTTTGCGTGGATCAGCGCCAGAAGCTCACCTTCAGTGAGGGTATAGGCGGGGTCAAAGTCGCGGGAGTTTGCATAGGCGATCAGCTGATTTCTCAGCCAAGCTGTCGCAGGCTCGTTGGTTGCGAAGTTCATGCCGCAGACCAAAAGACGACCGTTTCCGACGCGATACTCAAACAGCGCTGCCTGACGGATCACGTATTTGTGGCTGGATGCCACCTCAATGATCGGCTCAAAGGGCACAGTACCATCCTCAAAGCAGATCGCCTTGCCGCCCTCCATCAGGCGACGGAACTGCCAGCCGCAGAAGCCCTCATGAGGGAGCTTGCCCAATGCGGGATGGTCTTCGATGACGGTGGCGAGGTTGCCGTTGGTGCGTCCTGCCAGGGAGATGCGGAAGCTCGTGGGCTGAGTGACGAAGGGGTCACCGCCCAGCAGGAGGACATCCTTGCCCTCACGCAGCAGCGAGAGAAGCTCGTCTGTCTCCAGCTTGTCCGCGACGATCAAATCGCCGGCATCGGTGGTATTGTCCGGGAAAACATACAGCTCCCAACGGTTTTCGGCGTAGGTATCGCCGCATTCCAGCGTTACATACAGCTCCATAGCGGCGGGGTCGGAGATCTCGGGCAGCTTGGTCTGCAGGGTGTAAAGCGCGCTGACGTCACCTGCCTTGACGGTATCGACGGTGATGCGTTCATGGGCGATCAGCCTGCCGTCCATGGTCAGGCGGATATTCAGCGCCGCATTGTTAAGATCCTCTGCGCCGAAATGGGAAACGGAGAGCGTGACCTTCAGCTCCTGCCCTGCGGCAAAGTTGACATCTGTGTTCAGATCGTTCAGCAGAACGGTCTCGCTGTTGTACATCCGCACATTCCGTACCGTTTCGCCGGGCTTCAGCTCGTAGAATTCGTTCATCATGCCCACGTCGTAGCCGAAGGTGTGCCAATGGGTGTCGATGGGACCGAGGAATTCATAGCCCTGCATGGTGCGGCACAGACGGGTATGCTCAAAGCAATGCTTGCGCAGCAGCTGCTGCCAGCGGCAGGAATTGCGGAAGAACAGCGGCGCTCGATGGAGCATGCCCTTGTCCTTCAGGTGCTGGCGCAGGGTCGCGAACATGGGCGCAAAGCGGATGTTGGAGTCTGCGTAACGCTCTTCCAGCGTCAGGTCGGTATACGTACCCTGAATGCAGATCTCATGCCCCACCAGCGGTACATCGAAAACCTCGTTTGCCCGGTCGATGTAGGCAGGATCGACGTCCGTGCATTCGTAGCTTAACTGCATATGACCCACAGTATTGTAGGTGTCGCTGAAGGAAGTGACTGTTGTCAGCCGTTCCGGGTGGTGGGTAAAGGGTGTGTGCAGCAGCTTACCTTCCTGCTCCGGCTCGAGGAAGTAGTACTCGATGCCGCGCAGGGCACTGATGGGGGAGAACATGGCATCGGTGCGGCTATGTACGATATCAGCACACTGGTGCAGATGCGCGATGAACGGCTCGTCCATCAGCAGCTCGTTGCCGCAGCTGTACATCACAACAGAGGGATGACGGCGGCAGAAGGTGACGATCTGCGCCCATTCTGCAACAGTTGTGTTGTTGGGGCTTTCCACCTGCAGCAGCATGCCCAGCTCGTCCGCTGCCTGCATATATTCCTCGCAGGGGATGTAGGTGTGGAAGCGGATGAAATTGAAGCCCAGCTCCTTGATGGTGCGGATCAGCTTGCGATAGAATCGGGCATTCGTGGTGGGGTGGACGGTTTCGGGGAAATAGCCATGCTCGCAGATGCCCCGCAGGAAGTAGGGGTTGCCGTTGAGGAGGAGCTTTCTGCCCTCGCCGGTCAGGCGACGGATGGCGAAGGTACGCTCAAGTGTGCTGTCACCACAGGTGAGCTTCAAAAGCAGAAGATGCGGCTCTTCCGGCGTCCAGCGGGGCAGATCGATGGTGTCAAAGCAGAACTTGCCGCCTGCTTCGCCGCTGCGCAGCAGCTTCTTGCCGTCGAAGACCGACCATGTAAAGGCGGCATTTTCCGTCATTTCAGGCTCGACGGATACGCTGGCGCAATCCTCGGATACGAGGACTGTCACATCCCGAAGAACACTGTCATACAGACGCAGCTCCACATCGCCGTAGACACCGCCGGTGTACTGATTGGCAGCCCGGTTCATCAGACCCGAGACCGGCTCACCCTGATAACCCACCAGATCATAGTTGGAAACGCTGAGGACGATGCTGTTTTCGCCTGCACGCAGGACACCCGCAGGAATCGCCATCTCAAAGGGGGCGCTGTAGCCCTCATGGCGACCGAGGAATACATCATTCAGCCACACGGAGCAGGCATTCTGCACGCCGCCGAACCAAAGTGCGGCGGGAGCATTTACATCTTCAACCACAAAGCTGCGGCGGTAGAAGAAGTTGCCGACAATATTGGGCAGCGCCATGTCGGGGGCGAAGCCCGCGATGGGATAACGCTGCAGACCGTAGTCGGGATTGATCTTCAGCTTCAGGTAGTAGGGGGTCAGCAGGGCGAATTTGTCGGTCATGTCCTCCCAGTAGCCGGGGATGGCATCGGGCATGGTGTCGTCCCGCTCCCATGCCTTTTCCGTGCCGGAATATTCGTCGCTGTTGCCGGGATTGCTGCCGATGCGCCAGGGATTTTCTTCGCTGCGGTAGATCTCCTGCTGATAGTTCATCTCCCAGTCGCCGCTGAGAGAATAGGCGGTGTAATACATAGTCTGCACCTCTTTCAAAATTATAAGGTTATTATACGTTCAAAGCTCGGTAGTGTCAAGAAGGGGCAAAATTGTAAAAAGCTATGGAAAATGCCATCCTGACGTGCTATAATCAAGAAAAACAAAAGGCGGTGAAGCACATGGACAGGATCATCGATATGCACGCCCACATCTGGAACGGGCGGGAAAAGGAATGCGCGGATGCCATGCGCAAGGCGGCGGATCGCTTTGGGATCGAAAAGATCCTCGTTTCCGCACTTGGCAGCCACCATCCCGACAAGGATGAGGTGCGTTACCTGAACGAACAGACGGAAAAGCTGATTCGCGAGGATGCCCTTTTCGGTGGCTATGTCACCGTTTCCCCAGAGCATGACAACGCGCTGGATGTGCTGCGAAGGGGCATCGAACAGCAGGGCATGATCGGCATGAAAATCTGGGTCAGCTGTCTGTGTAATGCGGATTGCTGTGACAAGCTCTATGAATACTGCGCGGAGAAGGATATCCCCGTGCTGATCCATGTGTTCAAAAAGACCGTCGGTCAGCTTCCTGATGAGGCAACGGGTGTGCATCTGCGCTCAGCGGCGTTGAAGCACCCGGACACCAAGTTCATCATGGCGCATCTGGGCGGCAACTGCTACCACGGTGTGCGCCTCGTGCAAGACCTTGACAATGTGTGGACGGACTTCTCCGGCGGCTGCTGCCGGGCAAGCGAGGTTCCCTATGGGGTGGAGCTGCTGGGCGCGGAAAAGATTCTATTCGGCACGGACAATGCCTATGCTATGAATCTTGGGCAGATGCGGGATGCCGGGCTGACCCGGGAGCAGGAGGAGCAGATTTTCTGGAAAAACACGGCTTCCCTGTTCAAGCTGTAAGGAGGGGTACGGATGTATTTTGATGCAGCGGTCTTTTGCGGAAACTGGCCTTTTTACCGGCTGCGGGATGCGCAGCTGCCGCAGGTGCTGGAAAAACTGAAAAGCGAGGGGATCGAGGGCGGCTTCCTGTCCAGTCTGGATGCCATTTTCTACAACGACCCGTGGGAGGCGGATGGGGAGCTTGTGAACGCCCTCGAAGGAACGGCGTTTCGCGTTGCCATGTGCGTCAATCCCATGCTTCCATGGTCGGGCATGCACCTGCAGCAGGGAAAGCAGGCAGGTGTGGGCGCGGTGCGCCTTTACCCCTGCGTGCATGGGTATGCTGAGGATGAACAGAGTGTGGTTGCCATCTGCCGGCTGGCTGGCATGCTGGAGCTTCCGGTGATTTTGACGCTTCGGATGGAGGATGCGCGGATGGCATATCTGCTGCAGCAGAAGGAGCCGGATTTCGACCGCATCCGCAGGCTCATCGCCCAGTGTGAGGGTACGAACTTCATTCTCTCCAACTGCCTGATGCATCAGGTGACGGAGCTGCAGCCGCTTCCTGAGAATGTATGGTTCGATACCGCCGGCTTCAAGGGGGATTTCTACATGGAAGACCAGCAGGAGATCCGGCAGGACCGCATTCTCTTTGGCTCCTTTGCGCCCTTACAAAGCCTTTCAAGCGCGCTGCTGGCTGCCGCTGAAAAGCAGGCGAGCCTGCAGAAAAACTGGGCGCAGCTCGTCAAAGAAAATGTGTAATAAAAATTTTCTTTCTTTTTCAAAAGAAGGGATAGCAATTCTTGTGCAGATGTGATAGAATCGGCACAGAAATACTTCCGCGCCATCGCGCCGGAAAAGAAATAACAGAAAAGGTTGTGCTTATTATGATCAAGAGAGCAGAAAGAATGAATCTGGTCCACTCCGATATCCGCGGCCCGCTGTTTGTGGAAGCGCTGAATATGCAGGCAAACGGCATCCCCGTTCTGAAGCTGAACACCGGCAACCCCGCGAGCTTCGGCTTCGGTCTGCCCGACAGCGTCCGCAAGGCAGTTTCCGAGCATCTTGACGATGCGGTTGCCTACTGCGACGTCCGCGGCATGATCCCCGCCCGTAAGGCAATTCTGCAGTATCACCTGAACAACGGTCTGCAGGGCATTGAGCTGAACGACATTTTTGTCGGCAACGGTGTCAGCGAGCTGGCGACCATGGTCATGACCGCCCTTGCAAACCCCGGCGACGAGATCCTGATGCCCACGCCCTGCTACTCTCTGTGGAGCAACAGCGCATTTTTGGCATCCGCAACTCCCGTTTACTATCGCTGTGATCCCGACAACGAGTGGAATCCCGACGTGGCAGACATCCGCGCCAAGATCACCGATAAGACCAAGGCGATCCTTGTCATCAACCCCAACAACCCCACCGGCGCGGTTTACAGCAAGGAGACCCTGCTTCAGATCGCCCAGATCGCAAGAGAGAATAACCTGATCCTGCTGTCTGATGAGATCTACGACCGTCTTGTGATGGACGATGTGCCTTACACCTCCATGGCGGCGCTGGCACCGGATATGCCCTGCATCACCTTCAACGGTCTTTCCAAGTCCCACATCATCTGCGGCTTCCGCTGCGGCTGGATGATCTTCACCGGCGGCGACAAGCTGGATGATATCCGTGCAGCTGTCATGCAGCTGGCTTCCATGCGTCTTTGCAGTAACGCCGTTACCCAGCTGGCCATCGCTGCGGCGCTGGAGGATGATGCCAGCACCAAGGCAATGCTGGTTCCCGGCGGCAGACTCTACGAGCAGAGACAGGCGACCATCGATGTCCTCAAGACCATCGACGGCGTGACGCTGGTACCCAACCGCGCTGCCTTCTACCTGTTCCCCAGCCTGGACATGAGCAAGTTCGACTTCGAGAGCGATCAGGACTTCGCCATGAAGTTCCTGCATGAGAAGCACGTTCTGGTCATTCCCGGTCGTGGCTTTGACTGGCACGAGGGTCTGCGTTTCCGTATCGTCATGCTGCCTGAGCCCGAGAAGCTACGCAAGGCAATGCTGGACCTGAAGGACTTCCTGGACGACCACAGAATCAAGTGAATGAAAAGCGCAGAAGCAATTGCTTCTGCTCTTTTTCCATGCACCGAAAAAGGTTGCAAACCATGCTTTTGTGTGGTATAATCACATAAAATGCAGTAAAATGCCCTTTTGGCATTTTCATCCGCATAACAACCAAGGTGTATCGCAACATACCGGAAAGGGAAGTTTGAATTATGGAAATGAAAGAATACACAGATGTGGAAGTGAATCTGAAGGAGCTGCTGGCGACGATCGTCCATGGCGGCAGAAAGATCCTTGCAGTTGCACTGATCTTTGCAGTGCTGCTGGGCGCTGTCGGCGCGCTGAACCATTATGTTCTGGAGGAAGATTCTGAAGGCGCGTATCAGGTGGCGCTGGAAGAGTATGAGCTTGCGAAGGATGAGCTGGAACTCGCCCTCGAAAGAGCGGAACGGGATGAAGCCAATCAACGCGAGTATAACGAAAAGAGCCAGCTGATGCAGATCGATCCCTATAATAAGATCACCACCACCATCGTCTGTGCCATTTCCGGCATCGACCCGGAATCTGTAACGGACTCCTTCGGCGTGACGGAGATCCCCACCAGCTACATTACCTCCCGCATTCAGGCACAGTATATGGCGCTGTGGAACGGTTTGGATCTGGAGAAGATCGTCAGCGGGGGTGTTGCGGATAAGTACCTGCGCGAGGTGATCACGCTGACGGCGACCGACGGCGGCGTTCTGACCCTTGCGGTCAGCGGCAGCGATGCGGCAGCCTGCGAGCAGATCGCCCAGAGCATCTATGCCGCGATCGCGCAAAGCAAAGAGGCAGTTGTAAACGGCTCTTATGACCATCAGCTGACCCTGCTGAGCGATGCGGTTACGAAAAGTGCCATCGATTGGACTTTGGAGCAGATCCGGCTGGACAACAAAACCAAGCTGGAAAAATATCAGGCGAATGTGGAGAAGTGCGAGAAGGAGCTTGCACAGCTTTCCGAACCCTCCCGTGACAGCGGCATCAAGAAAATTGCGGTCAATGCGGTTGTTGGTGCCGTGATCGGTGTTGTGCTGGGTATCATTTGGCTGGTCATCGACTCCTTTGTCAAGGGTTGTGTCTCCGGCTCGAAGCAGCTTTCGGCGCGCTATTCGCTGCTGCACCTTGGTTCTCTGATGAAGAAAACCGGCTTCTGGGCAATGCGCAGCTATCGTGTGATGGGCGAGAAGCTCTGGAAGAATGAAGAGCAGGCATGTGCTTACATCCGTGAAAACGGTCTAAGCCATCTGCCCGAGGGCGGCTCGCTGGTAATTGCCTCCACCCTCGAAGAGATCAGCGAAGAAGTGCAGAAGGAACTGTCCGGGCTGTTGGGTGCGAAGGGACAGAAGGTGACCTTTGTAACCGATGTCGCCCACTGTCCTCAGGCGCTGGCGGCAATTACCCAGTGTGACGGGATCGTTCTGGCGGAACGCGCTTTTGCGTCCCGGAACATGGCTGTCAGGGATGTGCTGAAAACGGCGGAAACGCTTGATAAGCCGGTTCATGGCTTCGTTCTGCTGTAAGGATACCAAAAAACTCCCATAAAAATGGAGGGATGCGTCGTATGTACGGCAAGTTTTTCAAAAGACTGATCGATATTGTTCTTTCGCTGATCGGATTGACTGTGCTGTCGCCGATCCTGCTGATCCTGATCATCATTGGTGCCATCGCCATGGGAGGAAACCCCTTCTTTGTGCAAAAGCGCCCCGGCAGGATCGATCCCAAGACCGGCAAGGAAAGAATTTTCAAGCTGGTGAAGTTCCGCTCCATGAGCAACCGCCGTGACAAGGACGGCAAGCTCCTGCCGGATCACATCCGGCTCAATAAGTACGGCAGAATTCTGCGCAGCACCTCGCTGGACGAGCTGCCGGAGCTTTTGAATATTCTGATCGGCGATATGTCCATCGTGGGTCCCCGCCCGCTGGCGGTGCAGTACCTGCCCTACTACACCGATGAGGAGAGAAGACGCCATTCCATCCGCCCCGGTCTGACCGGCTGGGCGCAGGTCAACGGCAGAACCGCCCTCAGCTGGGAGGATCGCTTCCGCTATGACGTGGAGTACGTGGATAAGCTTTCCTTTGGATTTGACTGCAAGATCGTTTTTATGACCTTTTTGAAGGTGGTCAAGCGTTCTGATATAGTGGAAGCCGGCTCTCAGGGCAATTTTGACGACCATCGAAAAAAACAGTGGGAGGATGCCGAAAATGGTAGTAAGTAATTATCAGGAAGAATACGGTCATCTGCAGGGAAAGCGCCTGCTCCTGCTGGGTGGCATGAGAATGGCCTGCGATATTGTAACAAGAGCGCAGGCGATGGGCGTTTACGTTGTAGTGGCGGACATGACAAAGGATTCGCCCGCAAAGAAGCTCGCAGACAAGGCAATCGATGCAGATGTGTGCAATGTTGATAACATCGTCCGCATTTGTCAGGAGGAAAAAATCGACGGAATCACCACCGGCTTTGTGGATATTCTGCTGCAGCCGTGCCATGATGCCTGCGAGCGCCTTGGACTTCCGTACTATGCAAATAATTTGCTGATTCAGATGTCCACGGACAAAAATGCCTACAAGGAAAACTGCAGCCGGTATGGCATTCCCGTTCCCAAAGACTATGAAAATGTAGATATCTCCCCGGAGGGACTGAAAAAGGTTGAATTTCCGGTGTTCATCAAGCCTGCGGATAACAGCGGCTCCAGAGGCGCATTTGTGTGCCGTTCGGCGGAGGAATTTCTGGAAAACTATCCCAAGGCGCTGTCCTTCTCGCCTACGGGTCGCGTGATCATCGAGCAGTATCTGACCGGGCAGGATATTATTCTTGACTATCTGATCAAGGACGGAGAGGCGCATATGCTCTCGATCTTTGACAGAAAGATGGTTCCGGGCAGAAGAGTGGCGATCAACCACGCCAATCTGCTGCTTGCTCCGTCGGAAAGCACCGATCTGTTTTTGCGGGAGATCGATGGGAATATCAGAAAGATGTGCCGCGAGCTGGGCTTCCACGACGGTCTGATCTTCTTCCAGGGCTATTCCAACGAAGGAAAGATCACGCTGTTTGAGATGGGCTGCCGCCTGGGCGGAACCTTCTCCCATATTGACGAGTATTTCCTGAAGGTAAGCCCCATCGATGCCTTGATCCATTATGCGCTGACCGGCAAAATGGCAGACTTTGCGGATTATTCCGGGATCACACCGAAATTCAGCGGTGCAGGCTGTGTGCTCAATCTGCTGCTGGATGAAAGCACCGCGGAGATCACCAAGGTGGAAGGCGTTGCGGAAGTCAAAGGGATGAAGGAAGTTGTCAACGCCATTCAGTTCTATGAAGAGGGTGCGAAAATTCCGGTCACCAACGCAACGGACAAGCCGTTTATGATCCTTTACATGGCGGCAGATACGATGCAGCAGCTGCGTGACGCGGTGGAGAAGGTGTATGCAACAGTAAAGGTTTCCGACGGCGCAGGTAACTCCCTGCTCATGCCGGTGTACCACCCGTAAATAAAAATAAGGAGATAAAAATATGCAGGTATCTATTCTTGATATTGTGATTATCGTTGCCTATTTGGTTTTTATCGCAGTTGTTGGTCTTGTATGTCAGAAAAAGGTCAAAAACACCAGCGACTATTATGTCGCAGGACGTTCTTTGCCTACGTTTATGCTGGTCGCGACCATTTGCGCATCCGTTGTGGGCGGCAGCGCCCTGATGGGTAAGGGCGGCTATGCCTATTCCGGCGGTGTTGTCTGTATCGCAATTGGTCTGCCCTACATGATCGGTATGTTTATTTTCTCCGCCTTCAGCGGTAAAATCAGCGCGCTTGGTCAGAAGTACGGCTTTGCCTCCATGTCCGAAATGATGGGCTACCGCTTTGGCAAGACTGTCAAGTATATCAGCGCCATTCTGGTTGCCTATACTTCCATCGCAACGGTGGGCGCACAGATCAGTGCAACCGGCACCATCATCAGCACCATCGGCGGCGATCAGGTCAGCTATCTGACCGGCGCACTGATCGCGACGGTGATTTTTGTGGCGTATACCGCCAGCTCCGGCTTGTTTGGCGTTGTCTACACGGACGTCATTCAGTTCATTGTGCTGATCGCGTTTGTCTATATTCTGCTCCCGATTTTTGGCATCAGCGAAGTCGGCGGTCTGGGTGAGCTGATCAAGAATACGGATCCTGCAAAGTGGAACTGGAATTTTACCCCCGAGATTATTACGCTGATCGTCACCAATTTCATTATGACCATTGCCGGTGCGGAATTTTGGCAGAGAGCCTTTGCTGCAAAGGATAAGAAGACCGCCTTCAAGAGCCAGTTCTGGGGTACTTCCGTTTATGCGGTCACCATCGTCATTACCATGTTCATCGGTCTGGCAGCAGCGCTGCTTCTGCCGAATCTGATCGAAGAGTACGGCACAGCGGATTATGCAATTCCTGTGATGATCGTCAAGTATCTTCCCATGGGTCTGGCGGGTTTGACCCTTGCCGGCATGATGTCCGTTATGATGTCCTCTGCTGACACCTATCTGCTGGTTTCGACACAGTCGATCGTTTCCGACATCATCAAGCCCAATTTTAAGGCCATGAGCGAGAAAAAAGAACTGCTCTTTTCCCGCATTGGCAGTGTGGTCTTTGGTGTGTTCGCGTTTTTGGTCGCAATGTTCTTCACCAGCGCTTATGATGCACTGATGTTCGGCTGGACCTTCTATGCGGCAACGCTGGGTGTGCCCTGCCTGCTGGCGCTGGTGTGGAAGAAGGCAAATACCCCGGGCATTCTGTCGGGCATGGCTGCCGGCTTCGTTGTCAGCATTGTATGGAATCTGCTGGGCAGCCCCTTGGACATCGGCTCGACCATTGCCGGCGTGGTGCTGAATGCGGTTTTCTGTGTGGTCGTCAGCCTGCTGACTTACAAGAAGTATCCTTCCAAGGAAGTTACCATGAACTAATTATCATTATTGGAGAGTTACCATGATTATTCAGGGAGAAAAAATCATCCTCCGGGCTGTTGAGGCAGAAGATAATCCGATGCTTCTTTCCTTGATCAATGATCCCGATACGGAAATGATGCTGGGCGGCAGCTCGTGGCCGGTGTCGGAACATGAGCAGCTGAAGTGGTTTGAGCAGCTGGAACAGAGCAAAAATACCCTCCGCTGCATCATTGCGCTGCCGCAGAATGCTGCGGCTCTGGGAACTGTGATCCTGAGCGACATTGATCAGAAAAACGGCACTGCCCACATCCATATCAAGATGGCGAAAGAGGGCAGGGGCAAGGGCTATGCCGCCGAAGCGGTCAACCTGCTTGTCCGATATGCCTTTAACGAGCTGCGCCTGCACTGCATCTATGCCAATATTCTGGCGTACAACGATGCGTCTGTCCGCCTTTTTGAAAAGTGCGGCTTCAAGCGCGACGGTGTACTGAGAGCCCGTGTGTACAAGCAGGGAAAGTACATCGATATGCTTGCCTATTCCCGGCTGTCTGACGAGTAAAAAATGATGGTAAAAGAAATCGGCAGCGAATTTATGACAGACTCCTGTCCAAAAGGGGAAAACAGCTATTTCGGGCTGTGTTTCTATCCCGCAAGGTATGTGCTTTCCGGCAGGACGGGTCTGCACCTGATCGCCCAGGAGCTGAAGGCGCGGGGCATTTTTGAAGTTGCTCTGCCTGCCTATTGCTGCGGCTCTATGGTGGCACCCTTTGTGGACGCAGGTGTGCAGGTAAGCTTTTATGGGCAGCTGCAGATCTGCGACGCCAAGGCGATCCTGATCATGGACTATTTCGGTTACCTGCGGGACGAAACCGTCGCCTTTGCGCAGCATTGCAAGACGCAGGGAAAAACGGTGATCGTTGATGCGACGCAAACGGCATTTTCCCGCGCCAAGACCTATGACGTGGCGGATTATGTCGTCGTCAGCTACCGCAAATGGTTTGATTGCCTTTGCGCGGCGGTGTACAGCGCAGATGGCTTTGTGACCCCTGCCTGCGAAAAAGAGGCACAGGATTATGTGCGTCTTTGGCGCGGCGCTGCGCGGATGAAGCGGGGCTACTGTGACACCGGCTGCGGCGATAAGCAGACATTTTTGGAGCAGTATCGCAGCGCCAATGCCATGCTGGCGGCGGACTATATCGGCTGCAAGGCACCCGACGGGGAGCTCCTGCGGCTGGAAACCGCCGATGCGGCATATCTGCGTGGGAAGCGGCGTGAAAATGCCGGATATCTGCTGTCTGCATTGCGGGGCAAGGCGATGCTGATGTTTGACACTTTGGCAGAAGAGGACTGCCCGCTGCACGTGCCGATCCTTGTGCCGGCGCAGCTGCGTGACCGGCTCAGAAGCGCGTTGACCGCGCAGGCGGTCTATTGCCCTGCCCATTGGCCGGTGGATGAACACTACCCTTATCAAAAGACGACCCTGCACGATACGGAGCTTTCCCTCGTCTGTGATCAGCGCTATACCATTGAGGATATGCAGCGGCAGGCGGAGATCGTGCTCAGCTTTATATCAGAACAAGAAAGAGGATAATAGGATGAAAACAGTTTTGGTAACCGGCATCGGCGGACTTACCCCCCGATCCATTGCAACCATCATCAGAAAGAACCACCCGGATTATAAGATCATCGGCTGTGATATCGACAAGAAGGCGATGGGCTTTTTTATGAAGGGTCTGGTGGACGAATACTTCGTCTGCCCCCGCTGCACCTCGCCCGAGTATTTTCCGTGGATGGAGCGGCTGGTGCAGGAAAAGGGCATTGACTATGCCTTTGTTCAGCCGGAGAGCGAGATCGTCGAATGGGGCGATTACTATGAAAAAAATGGCAGATACCCCTGTCCCGTGTTTATGGGCAGCAAGCTGCTGTCTGTTTCCCTGAAGGATAAGTCCATCATGGCTGACTTGCTGGAGGGCACGGACTATATCCCCAAGACCATCAAGGTCACCCAGGAGAATCCCCGCTTTGAGGATGTTGCCAATGAGATCGGCTTCCCTTGCTGGATCCGCGCCACAGAAGGCACCGGCGGTCTGGGCTCTCTGCGGCTTGACGATCTGGACAGCTACAGAAGCTGGCTGTTCATCAACGCCCGAATTCCCGAGTTTACGGTCAGCGAATTTTTGACCGGCCGCCATCTGGCAAACGAGATGCTCTACTACAACGGTGAATATGTCAAGGGCGCAGCGCTGGAATGCGCGGAATACGTTATGGCGAACACTGCACCCTCTCATGTTACCGGCAATACCCACTTCGGTCGCTTCCTGAATGAGGATAAGATCAACGAATTCTGCGACAGCTGCATCAAGTATCTGGAAAAGAAGCTGGGCGTGCCGGCACACGGCATTCTTTCCTTCGACCTGAAGGAGGACAGCAACGGCAATATGAAGGTGACGGAGGTCAATATCCGTCATATGGCATACACGGGCGTTATGGCGCGCATCGGCTTCGATCTGATCGAGGATACCATCAAGATCATGGAAGACGGCAACTGCGACCGGGTGGAGCGCGCGCCCTTCTATCACTACGACAAGCCCTATGTGTTCCTGCGGGATGTGGACGTGGAGCCCATTATTCTGGACGGCGAGGATGTATTTGAAGGGAACACACTGAATTGATAAAAGGTGGGTGGTAAAATGGATATTGTAATTATCTCGCAGTATTTGAGAAATATTGAAACCTTTGAGGGCAACAACAGCCGCTTTGTCTACCTTGCCAAGCTGCTGGAAAAGGAACACGAGGTAGAGATCGTTACTTCGGATTTTATGCATAAGCCCAAGGCACATGCCAAGTCGATCGGCTCACTGGGAAATATCAAGTTGACAGTGCTTCATGAGCCGGGCTATCCCAAAAATGTGTGTCTGCAGCGTTTTGCCAGCCACAAGGCGCTTGCCAACAACCTCAAAAATTATCTGAACGGGCGTAAAAAACCTGACATGGTTTATGTGGCCATTCCGTCGCTGGATGTTGCCAATGCCGCGGCAAACTACTGTAAGAAAAATGGTGTCAAGCTGGTCGTGGATATTCAGGATCTCTGGCCGGAGGCCTTTTTGATGGTCTTTCATGTTCCGGTGCTCAGCAAGCTGATCTTCAAGCCCATGGAAAAGCTGGCGGATAAGATCTACGGAGCAGCGGATCTGGTCGTTGCGGTATCGGAAACCTATGTGCAAAGAGGTTTACGTCCGAATAAGCGCGGCGCAGAGGGAAGCGTTGTCTATTTGGGAACAGATAAGAACGTTTTTGACGCATTTGCAGCTCAGGAGCCTGAGCAGCCGGTTAAGGCTGATGACGAGATCGCCATTGCCTACATTGGCAGCTTGGCTACCAGCTATGATTTGAATACTGCCATTGATGCCATTGCTCAGATGAAAACGGACAAAAAAGTCCGCTTTGTGGTCATGGGTGACGGCGCACGCAAGACCGCTTTCGAAGAGCATGCGAAGGCGGCAGGAATTTGTTGCGATTTTACCGGAGCGCTTCCTTATCCCGAAATGGTAAGACGACTGAGCCGGTGTGACATCGCGGTCAATCCAATCCACAAGGGTTCGGCGCAAAGTGTCATTAACAAGGTCAATGACTACGCCATGGCAGGTCTTCCAGTGGTTAATTCGCAGGAAAATCCGGAATATCGCGGCTTGCTTGAAACGCATCAGGCAGGTATCAACTGTTCCTGCGAGGATGTTGCAAGCATGTGTGCTGCGCTGAAACAGCTTGTGGAGGACGATTCTCTCAGAAAGCAAATGAGCGAAAATTCCAGAAAGCTCGGCGAAGAAAAATTTGACCGCAGCTATACCTATCGCCTTTTGGCAAACCGACTCGTCGGCAGCGACGAAGCATAAACACCCGATCATCGGAGGAGTACGTACATGAAATCGATCCTGAACAAGATCAAATCGCTGTTCAAAAAGGAAAAGCTGTTTTTCCAGGATGCTTTTCTGAATATGATGGCATTTGTGATCTATATCGGTTCGCAGCAGATCGTGCTGTTTCCGCTTTTGGCGAAGCTCCTCGATGAGGTCAGTTATGCAAACATCATCACCTTTACGACGCTGATGAACGCTTTTTGCTGCTTCCTCGGCGGTCAGATGGGTGTTACACACCAGCTGCAGCTGGACAGCTACAACGGCGACGAAAAGAAGAGAAACGGTGACTTCCTGATCTTGATGGCAAGCGCTTCCGCGCTGATCGCCGTGGTATTTCCCATCGTTCTCACGGTGCTGAAATTTGACGCGCTCTGTATTCTGTTCTTTACTGTAACGACACTGATGTCGAATTTCAGACTGTATATCCGCTTCTATTTCCGTGTCAACAGCAAGTATAACCATACGATCTGCCAGAACCTTTTCTACCTTCTGGGTGTAGGTGTGGGTATAGGGCTGTATCTGGTGCTGAAGTGGATGTGGCTGCCGCTGTTTTTGGCGGAGGCATTTGCGCTGACCTATACCCTTTTTGTGATCCCCAAGACGAAGATCAAGGCAAAGCCCTCGGACAATTTCCCCGCAACGGCGAAGCGCTATGCAGGTCTCGGCTCTGTGGATGCCATGACCAACACCGTGACGCTCATTGACAAGCTTTTGATCTATCCGCTTCTGGGTTCGTATCCGCTGGCAGTCTACAACGCAGGCACGGCAACCAGCAAGGTGACCGATCTGGTGGTCAATCCGCTGAACGAGGTCATTCTTGTCAAGCTGTCCAAGGCAAAGGAAGCCGGTAGCGGCGCCCTTTGGAAGACGATCATTCTCATTTCACTGGCGGTGATCGCGGCACTGTTTGCGCTGTCCATGCCGATCATTTACGTGTTTACATGGGTGCTGTACAGACAGTATCTTACGGATGTGGTTTCCATCATCCTTTTGCTGTCGCTGGCATGCGGCATCGGAACGACGGCGTCGATCATGAAGAGCTTTATCATTCGCTATGCCAAATCAAGCCAGCTGATGCTTTGTTATGCGCTGCATATCGTCTGTCTGGCAGTAGGCGGCTATTTCGGTGCGAAGCTATATAGCGTTGCCGGCTTTGCCGCTTCTGTTGTACTGAGCAAAATAGAGCTGTGGGTGTCCTTTGTGATCACGCTGCGCAGGGCATTGAAGGTGGAAAAAGCACAATGAGAAACCGTTTTGAACAAAAATATGCATGGGCGCTGCTGCTGGCGCTGTTCGGCATGATGGCACCGATGATCATTGCGACCCGTGTTTTCGGGAGCATGTCATACCTTGCGGTGCTTTACATGGTGGGCTTTGCCGTGCAGGTGCTGGCGATGTTCTATGACATGCGGCTGCACTCCTTCTGGACATCGGGCAACGCGCTCATTACGATGGGTATCTATGCCCTTCTTTTGGTGCTTCCGATCCTGAATAACCTCATCAAGGGCATTTCTATCAATATTTACGATCCGCTGAATTCCATCATCAAGCTGGTCAATTTTTATCTGTTTTACCTTGCGATGCAGCGCATTTCGCTGCAGGAAAAGACGATTTACCGCTTTATGCGTGTCGTTGTGGCGATTTCGGTGCTGATCTGTCTCTATTCGCTGGTGTTTGAATTCCGGGAGATCCTTTCGATCCCCAGCACCAAGAACACAAATGTGCTGAAGATCAGCAGTATTTTCTCCAATAGAAATCAGTACTCGGCATTTCTGGTCATTGCTTTTGTGGCAAACCTCTATTGCCATCAGCTGCGTCGTTCCAAGCTGGGGTGGATCGCTTTTGCGCTGCAGTTGTTCGGCATCCTGACCTCCTTCAGCCGTGCCGCGTTGCTGTCAATTCTCATCATTGTGGCGCTGATGTTCCTGCAGGGCAAGCTGACCCAAAGGAAAGTGATCCTCCTGCTGTTTGCGGCTGCCGCGGGTGTTGCGTTGCTGCTGTTTACCAACATTTTCAACTACATTCTGGCGAACTATGTTCGTCTGGAAAACAGTGCTGACAGTGGTCGCTTCGATTTGTGGAGACGGGCTTGGGACGTTGCCAAGGATCACCTCTTCACGGGCGTCGGCTTCTACACGGGCGTGGATATCGCCATCGCAAACGGAATGGAGCTGACCCAGTTCCACAATATGTTCTGCGATCTTCTGGTCGATGGCGGCGTATTTGAAGTGCTGTTCATTCTGATCGTGATGTTCGCGGTGTACAGACGCTGCGTGAAAAACTGCAAAAACAGACGTCTGGTGGCGGTCTACCGGGCTTCCTTCTTCGCCTTTGCGGTGCATGCCTGCGTGGAAAGCCTGAGCTTGTTTGCCCTTTCCTATTCGGACACCATGTATACGATCTTCTATGTGGCGCTGCCCATTCTCCTTTCCAATCTGAAGGAGAAAGAAGCGCAACCGAAATTGGATAATTAAAAAGCAGCGAAGGTTTTCTTCGCTGCTTTTCTTTATGGGATCATTTCTTCTTCCTGAAAAGGAAGATCAGCGCCACGCCGATCACCAGCGCCGCCACAAGGGCAGCGAGGAAGATGTTTTCGTTGGGGACAAAGGAGGTCGTGCCGTCGGAATTGAGGATCTGCTCTGCGTTTTTCAGTACCGCCGCACCGATGGCAGGACCGATGATGCCGGGAATCAGCACCTGCGCGATGATCCGCTGCCCTTGGAACATGCCGGCTTTGTTTTCCGGCGTGTGGTCACGGAGCATCGCGCCAAACACCGCCGTGGCAGAGAGATAGCCGCAGAGCATGATGACCGTGCCGATGAAGACGGGGACGGTTGCCTTGAAGAAATACAGAACGACGTAGCCTGCCAGCAGCAGCGCCAAAGAGGGAAGGATCGCCACCTTGAAGCCCTTGCGGTCGTAGACCTTGCCATAGAAGAAGGTGAACGCCGCCGCCAACACGATCGCCGGCGCGAAGATCAGCACGTAGTTATCCATGCCGAGAGAAACGGTGTAGTAAAGGATCAGGTACGGCATGAAGATCTGAATGGAAATGCCGAAGATGGCATAGGCAAGCAGCGTCAGGTAGAGGGTCTTGTTTTCCCCGATCACCCGGGGGCGGAAGCCATAAAAGAGATTGCGGAAGTAATGGGCATTTTCCCGGGTATCCACCTGCGGCTCGTCGATGAGGAAGAAGCCTAAAAGACCGATGAGGAACACCACCGTGCCGATCACACCGAAAATGATGTTCCAGTAGCTGGGGTCGCCGGCATCAAGGAACATGGCACCGCCGAAGACAACTAAAATTGCGATCATGGGCATCATGGCGTTGATACCCTCAGCAGCGCCCCGGTTTGTCTTGTCTGTGGAGTCTGTGAGCCATGCGTTGAAGGCGGCATCGTTGGCGGAAGAGCCGAAGAAGGTCATGATGCAGTCGATCAGGATGGTGGCGGTGACGCCGATGCTGACAGCGGCTGCGCCGGCAGCTGCCGCGGGAGCAACCACATTCACAAGGGCAAAGCTCCAGATGGACACGCCCCAGCAGAGATAGCCGCCGCACATGAAGATCTTGCGCTTGCCCAGCTTGTCGGACAGCGCGCCGATGAGCAAGGTTGTAACGGTTGCGGCGATGGCGCTGGCGCTGACCATGGCGCTGATGCTCTCGGCAGAGGCGGCGAAGCGCTCATAGATAAAAACGTTCAGGTACATGTTCTCCATGACCCACGCAATCTGTCCGACCAAGCTGAAAATGATCAGACAGAGCCAGAATTTCGGGGATTTTTTAGTTGCGCCCATAGAAATTACCGTCCTTTTCAAAATAGATTATAATTTTGCAAATATCCACTTTGTTTCTCAACCCGCTTGACAGAAAAGTTTCAGGGGGATAAGATGTAGTCAAAGCTGTTTACCAGTATTGTAAACGCTCTTTTATCAATTCGCAAGAAGTTTTCGATAAAAAGGGGAACGAATCATGAATAAGAAACTGACAGCGATTCTCATTGGCGCAGGTGGCCGTGGTCATTCCATCACGGGCAATATGTCCAGATTGACGGGAAAATTTGAGATTGTTGCAGTGGCAGAGCCAATCGATGCCCGCAGAGTGGATATCCAAGAAAAATTCAACATTCCGCAAGACCGCTGCTTTACCGATTGGAAACCTCTTTTGGCTCTTGGCAAGATTGCGGATGTTGCAGTGATTGCGACGATGGACAAGGATCACTTCGAGCCTGCCATGGCGGCGATCTCCCTGCATTATGATATTTTGCTGGAAAAGCCCGTCTCTCCTGATCCCGTTGAATGCGAAAAAATAGCGTGCGCAGCGGAAAAAGAGGGCGTGAAGATCCTTGTCTGCCATGTTTTGCGCTATACGCCTTTTTACGCCACGATCAAGAAGCTGATCACAGACGGTACGATCGGCGATGTGATCTCTGTTACCCATGAGGAAAACGTTGGCAACGAGCATCAGAGCCACAGCTTTGTTCGTGGCAACTGGGGCAATGAGGGCAGAGCATCCTTTATGCTCCTGCAGAAATCCTGTCACGACATTGACATTTTGCAGTGGTTGGTTGGTAAGAAGTGCAAGAAGGTGCAGTCTTTCGGCTCGCTTCGCTATTTTAAGCGCGAAAATGCACCCGAGGGTGCTCCTGAGCGCTGCATCGACGGATGCCCCCACGGGGAAAGCTGCCCCTACAACACGGAAAAGCTGTATATCCAAAGAGGTCACGGCTGGTTCCGGGATGCGGCTGCGAAAAAAGTCGCACCGACGGACGAGGAAGTTATGGAAGCGCTTCGAACCACCCAGTATGGCAAGTGCGTCTTCAAGTGCGATAATGATGTCGTTGACCATCAGACCGTCAACATGCTCTTTGAAGATGATGTGACCGTCAGCTTCACCATGTGCGCCTTCAACAAGGGCGGACGCTATACGCACATCATGGGCACCAAGGGCGAGCTGTGGGCAGCGCTGAATGATGAGGAAAAGCCGATCCGTGTCTACAATTTCGAAACCCGTGAGGAAACGGAATATCCCTATACCGGTAAAGAAGGGCTGGTGGACGGACACGGTGGCGGTGATATGGGAATCGTTGTGGCGCTGTATGAGCTCCTGACCGGCACCTACAAAGGCGATGCACTCTCGGATATTCGCACCTCTGTTGACAATCATCACATTGTTTTCGCCGCAGAGCAGGCACGCAAAACGGGTGCGATTATAGACATGGACGCATATATTGCGTCGTTGGAACATCTCTGATAAAAAGAACGATCCTCCGGTTGCAAAACCGGGGGATCGTTGCATTAAGCTCCTGTGGCTGCCGACAAATAATTTACAAAAAATACAAAATTATCGATAAAATTTTACTGAAAGGACTTGAAAAGGAATTTTTCTTGTGCTATAATATTGCCATAAGCTCGGGAGTGTGGGCAAAAGCCCGCTGACTCCGGAATTTTTCAACAATATGAGGAGGAATTACAAAATGGCAAATCGTTTCGTTTCCAACGCAATTTCTTACCACGGCAAGGGCGCTATTCAGGAGATCCCCGGTCTGGTGGCAGCAAAGGGCTTCAAGAAGGCCTTCATCGCAACTGACCCCGACCTCGTCAAGTTCGGCGTGACTAAGAAGGTCACCGACATTCTCGATGCCAACGGCATGGCTTACGAAGTCTACTCCGACATCAAGCCCAATCCCACCATCGAAAACGTCCAGTCCGGCGTTGCCGCTTACAAGGCATCCGGCGCTGATTACATGATCACCGTGGGCGGCGGCTCCTCCATGGACACCGGCAAGGCCATCGGCATCATCATCAACAACCCCGAATTCGCGGATGTCCGCAGCCTTGAGGGTGTCGCTCCCACCAAGAACCGCACCGTCTTCACCATCGCCGTCCCCACCACCGCAGGCACTGCTGCGGAAGCAACCATCAACTACGTCATCACCGACGTGGAGCGTAAGCGCAAGTTCGTCTGTGTGGACGTCAACGACATTCCCGACATTGCCATTGTCGACCCCGACATGATGGCTTCCATGCCCAAGGGATTGACCGCTTCCACCGGCATGGACGCACTGACCCATGCCATCGAAGGCTACACCACCAAGGCTGCATGGGATCTGCCCGACTGCCTGAATCTGGAAGCCATCCGTCTGATCGGCAAGAGCCTGCGCGGCGCAGTTGCCAACGATCCCGATGGTCGTGAGGGCATGGCTCTTGGTCAGTTCGTCACCGGCATGGCATTCAGTAATGTGGGTCTGGCATCGCCCACTCCATCGCACATACCCTCGGCGCTGTCTACGACACCCCCCACGGTGTTGCCTGCGCCATGATGCTGCCCATCGTCATGGAGTTCAATGCGGATGTCACCGGCGAGAAGTACAAGGCGATCGCCGAAGCCATGGGCGTTGACACCACCGGCATGGATCAGGCTGCTTACCGCAAGGCCACTGTGGATGCCGTCCGCAAGCTCTCCGCCGACGTGGGCATTCCCGCCAAGCTGGCAGCCCTGAAGGAAGAGGATCTGCAGTTCCTGGCTCAGTCCGCATACGACGATGCCTGCCGTCCCGGCAACCCCAAGGATACCTGCGTGGAAGACATCAAGGCTCTGCTGCGCAAGCTGATGTAATAAAACCCATTACAAAAACCGGCACCCTGATG